>NZ_JBHFOM010000083.1:0-1438 GCF_053543955.1 Colwellia sp. E150_009 | reverse complement strand
GAGATCACACTAAGAGAGCCTCAATATGTGTTTGCCGTAAACGAGCGTTTAATGGCTAACTGACATAACGAAGAAGACGAATTTACTGATTGAAAACAATTAGCTACCTAGCGGTAGCTAAAAGAACACTATTGCCTATTGACGCGAGATGGGCTCATATGTGTTAGCTTGCTACTTTACGGAAAACCCATTCTAACGGTCCAGTTTTAAAAAACTTAAGCCATACAACACTAAAAACTATCCCGCAAACACAAAATATTAAAGCGCTAAGTAGTGAGAAGTTTATTGTCTGGTTTTCTAACCGACCGATTGACTCAAGGGTACCCATGCCAATAATGACGTGAGCAACATACAAGGTCAAAGACAATTGTCCTGTTTTGTACAGCCATTTGTTGATGTTGCTTTCAGAAAATCTATCTGAAAAGTATAAGCAAGCAACTAGCACAACAACGGCGGAACTGCCAGCAGAGATTATGTATTGGGGCAATGGAGGTATAATCGATGTTGAAAACAGAAATGTTACTTCTTCAGGTGTCATTTCAAGCGCACTACCATCTCCAATAGTTACTCTTATCAGATAAAAACCACATTCGGTGACAAGCAAAGTGATGAGTGACAAAGCAAGCAACTTTTTTCTCATCAAGCTTTGGGATAAATCCTGCCTCCCCAGCCACATCCCAAATATCAAAAATGCTGCCCAGGGAAAGACGGGGTGAAAGCCGTTAAATACTATATGCCTAATCATTCCATCGAATGACCAAAAGTTTTCATAGGTTAATGTTGACCAATCCCAGTTCTGCTCATAATTCAGAAACAGCATTAAGACTGGGAATACCAGCATGATAATCACCGATATAAATAGCAAAACTTTGTCGTTAACTGTAAATATGGCTGCAGCTATTAAAAAATAAAAGCCATAAAAATGGAGGATGTCAGCTTCCCATATTGGTGTGTATACAAGACCGATCGCAATCAGTAGTAGCCCGCGTTTTATCAGTGATAAACGATTTTTTAATACAAGCGCCCCATCACTAGACTCTCTTGCTTTATTGGTCAGAAATGTCACGCCAACACCTGCAAGAATAACAAACAAGGCCGATGCTCGACCTTCAAAAAGCCCGGCAAAACTTATCAATAACTGGTTGCCAGTTTCAGCGTTCATGGCAATTTTAAAATTAACAATGACCATGCCGAAAATTGCCAATGCTCTTGCAAGGTCAAACCCAGTAACTCTTTGCCTCATATAATCTCCTTGAGAAAGCTAACGTTTTGCTAAGAGGCTAAAATGGTTGGCTGGCTTTTTTGCGTTACTTTGCAAAAAACGAGCAAACTGTTTTAGTCCTTTTAAGCACCTTATAGTTGGACCGTTCCATAAAGTTAATCAGTTTAACCAACCTTTTTAATCCATGGAATATACTTCTGTTGATCACGAATATTT
>NZ_JBHFOM010000082.1:0-2636 GCF_053543955.1 Colwellia sp. E150_009 | reverse complement strand
ACAGGTGTAACGTTTTGTTAAGTGCTTGCTGCTCCGATCTTGCCACTCTAAAACCTAAGTCATCAATTGTATAGGTTGGATGACTTCTTCTTCGATTTGATGCTAAGCATCCCCGCGACTCATCAGACCAACCCCCGCCACGAAAGATACGATAGGAACCGTATACTTCTGGATCATATAGATCCCAACACCACTCCCATACATTTCCAAGCATATCGAACAAGCCAAAATCGTTGGACAGTTTTAAACCGACGTCATGTGTTGTCTCTTTGGAGTTCCCCACATACCATGCGATATCCTCAATATCGCCATACTGAACTAACTTCGAGTCAGCTCTACATGAGTACTCCCATTCAGCATCTGTCGGCAATCTGTAACCATCTGCATCTTCTATAAAATCAACCGATTCATTATCGGGTCGTATAAAATAGCACTTGTCTAATCCCGACAATTCACTAAGCGCATTACAAAACTGAATAGCGTCAAACCAAGCAACACTTTCAACTGGCTTCTTCAAACCAGAGAATTTCGAAGGTCTTTTTGACATCACTTCCGAATACACTTCCTGAGTAACCAAATATTTGCTCATTAAAAATGGCTTCACCTCGGAAGTCCAAGCAGTCTTCTTTCGATCATCTCGAAGACTAATTTCGCCTTGTGGGATAGGTATCATCCAATGCTCAATCATGATTTTTTTGTGCCACCTTTTCTAAACTTAACGCTAACAGTAAGCGCCGCTTTTTGGCGTCGCCTTAGCTGTTTTTGTTATGTGCATTACGCACGATCTGCGGGATGGTTGACGCCATCATAGGTTAGGATTCCTTGTATTTTTAAAGGATTTATACCTTCTAAACAAGCTACATTAAAGCCATATTGAGTTGGATTTGACCTTCGTTGGTGGTGGGTGTAAATACCGCAGTTACTACAAAAATAGTGCTTGGCAGTTTTTGTATTAAATTGATAAAGCTTTAACGCCTCTACACCTTTGAGAATATTAATACCTGACAATGGCACGGATGCAGCTATTGCTCCGCGTCTGCGGCATAGAGAGCAATCGCAGCGGCGAACATCAACTAGCCCATCAGGTAAATCGAGTTCAATTTCAACGGTGCCACAATGGCAAGTAGCCTTGTGCTTTGGTTGAATTTGTACTCCGTCAACTTCCTTCAACTTTATAGCCATACTTGGTTCCTTGCGATCACATAACGAGCCTGTAGAATTTCTCTTTTTGAAAAAGCAGCCACAAAAAATATTGAAAATTAAGCCTCAAAACACGTTGCTACGTGAAATCTGAGACAATAATACATTAAAACTTGCCTTTTAGAGACTCTGTAAACATAAATTTCATCCGTAATTTTCTACCTTGGAGAAATTCTATAGCCTCAACGCCTCATTCAGAGGCAATAAAATAGTTGGTTAAAATAAGCGACGAAGGAGCAAAACCAACTGTTTTTTGTCCTTTGGAATGACTTGTTATAAGTCAGTTACGAATTTATGACTCTCTCTAGCTTGAACAATACTTGTTCGAAATATATTCTTATCAAATTCATCAAGTGGAAGTTCTTCAAGCATTTTTTCTAGCTTATCAAGGTGCTTTATATCATTTTCGACAAATTGTTGCACAATTTGTAAAGCCTGTTCTGATTCTTCATTTTTAAGTGAAAGTAACAATGCCGAATTTAATACCATCTTATCGACCGCTTGCATTCCTAGCTGCAGAGTAAGGACACCTGTCGCTGCTTTAGCTCCACGTTGAGCACCATAATAATAAGAAACTACGGCAATAAGAATAAGAGCGACTAACACTAATAGATTTTTTTTCATCTGCTTCCTGCAATATATAGATGACTTATAGACATAATGACTCCCCACAAAGTGCTAGCCTCTAAATTCGTGGATTAGTTTTACAAACCAGAGCCATAATATATTTATCAACAATATAAAATAGAGGCTAGCATGAGTAAACATAACATACTTTTCATTGGCTTAGATACCCATAAAGTATCTACTGAAGTTGCACACATTGAAGACCAACGTGGCGCAAAAACTGTTCACCAAGGAAAAATTAAAACAACCAAAGCAGCAATCACTAAACTTGCTCGGCAATATCAATCTAAATACCCCTGTGCGACATTGCACTTTGTTTATGAAGCAGGTCCCTGTGGTTATTGGATCTACCGACTACTGACAAGTTTAGGTCATTGCTGTTATGTCGTTGCGCCATCGCTTATCCCTAAAAAAACCGGTGATAAAGTTAAAACAGACAAACGCGATGCAATGAAATTGGCCAAACTCCTTAAAGACGAGGAGCTAACCCCAATTTATGTCCCTGAGCCTGAAGACGAAGCGATACGTGATTTATCAAGGGCAAGAGAAACCGCTATGAAAGACTTAAAGGATGCTAAATACCAACTTAAAGGTTTATTTTTACGTAATAACATCACCTGCAAAGTGAATGACAATTGGTCAAATCAACATTTACGTTGGCTAACTGAGTTAGTTTTGCCGCATCCAAGCCAACAAATTGTACTGCAAGAAATGATACAAACTATTACCGAACGTATTAAGCGCGTTGAACGATTAGTTAATGAATTAACACATCAAGCAAAACTATGGCGCTATTATGGCGTTGTTCA
>NZ_JBHFOM010000081.1:0-3808 GCF_053543955.1 Colwellia sp. E150_009 | reverse complement strand
GTCCAATAACATTATTACAAGCCGTTTTGGGGCGTAACAACAAAGGTTATTTTAAAATACATATAATTATTTGTTTACAAAGATGTTTTTTAGTGAAATTATTAGCCCACGTAATATACGCCGTTTTGGGGTGTTATAAACCCCCAAAATGGTGTTCAATAAGCTGTTAGGTTTCTCCTACAACGGAAGTAAAAAAGTATGGTGCAGAATAAATACACAAAAATCGCAATCTATGCTTTGCTAATTTCGAGTTTTTTAGGTTCATTGTTACTTGGTAGTGTTTATGAATTTTTTTCAAATTCGGAGAGTATAGAGCTTTTCGGTTGGTTTCTTGTCTTTTTGGTTCCGCTCGGTATAGTAATAAATCTTTTAGTAGCCTACAAAATTCACCGAGGTAGTTTAAGGTTTATTAAGTTTGCATTTTGGATGTATTTGCTACAAATATTAGGATTTGAAACGCCTAACTTAGGGTTTTCGATCACTTTAGGCTTTAGTTTCAACATAACATGGTCAATATATGACGTGAGTTTTATCTTTAATTTATTTGCAATTCTTATGTCTGTAATTCTTTATAAATCAATGCGTCATGCCAACGAAACCTAACAAAAACATCATGGTGGGAATTTTACTCGCTGGCCTTCGGCCAAAAGCGCTCCTAAAATCCCCATATGTTAAGCGTTATACGGCATCCACCAATTGCCAGTTGTATTTAAATTGGAAAAATAAAGTAAAGGAATAGATAAATGGCTATGAATCCAATAGTTAAGGCGCAGCTAAATACTTTTAAAAAAATGAATCCAAATGAAAATTTGGATGAGTCTAACTTATTTGAGGTTATGTCTATATTTTCTATAGAGAATGGTATTCTTGGAGAAAATTTAGATCCTTTTAGAGCTCACCTCAAAGGTGATGAGTTTGGCATTGATGGAGTAGCAATTTCTATTCAAGGTGCGCTTTGTACAGACGTCGATGAAGCCGCAGAAGTTCTGGCTATTGGTAAAAATCATAATTCTGAGTTTCATTTCTTTCAATCGAAAACATCAGACAAATTGGATTATGGCAATATTTCGAAATTTTTAGATGGGGTTTATGATTTTTTCACAAGCCAATTATTAGTAACTGGTGAGCAAATAGAGAGTTTGATAGAAGTAAAAGACGCTATTTATTCTACAGCAGCTAAAACAAGTCCTACATTGAGGTGCTACTACTGTACAACTGGTTCTGGTGAAGTTTCCGATTTAATAAGTCAATTGATTACGACGAATAAGGCACGCTTAGCTGAATTAAATATATTTGATGAAATACATATTGAATGTGTTGGAGCAAAAGTGATTCAAAATGGCTTCCGTGCAGCAACAAATTCTTCATCTGCAAAGCTAAGCTTTCCAAAAGCCGTTACGATGCCAGCTCATGATAAAGTAGATGAGGCATATATTGGATATGTTTCTGCATCAGAAGTACTAGCGATTGCACTTGGTGAGCCAGATCAAGATGGTGTTACTCATGTTAACAGATCTTTATTCTATGATAATGTGAGGGACTTTAATCCAGAATCAGAAATAAATAAGTCCATAATTTCTGAATTAGAGTCAGGGGATGATTCTTCTTTTGTTTTTAAAAATAACGGAATTACAGTTGTTTCAAAAAACATAGAGCGCAAAGGGGATACATTTAATCTAGAAGATTACCAGATAGTAAATGGATGCCAAACTACCAACATACTGGCTCACGTTCGTGATCAAGTTGAAAACATATTTGTTCCGTTTCGCCTAATAGGTTGCGGTGATACTGAATTTGTTTCTAGTGTAATCATTGGTACTAATCGTCAAAATGAAGTTAGGGAAGATCAATTTTGGGCATTGCGCCCATTTATGAAAGACTTAGAAGAGTACTGTGCATCTCAAAGTAGTGAAGTTCGGATTTATATTGAAAGGCGAGATAATCAGTATAGGGATGTAGGGATTGAGCGCACACGTATTCATCGACCATCAGATCTGATGAAGGTTGCCGCAGCGATGTTTTTTTTCCAACCCCACCGTGCTGCACGTGATCACAGAGGTATACGGAAAGAATTCGCTGAACGTATTTTTTCGGATAATCATAATGTAGAGCTTTATCATGTCGCTGCATTAGCATTATATAAGTTTGATTACTTGGTACGCTCAGGGAAAATTGATAGAACTAGGGTTATTTTCCGTTTTTATGCTTTGTATGCGCTAGTGAGAAAATATTGGAAAACCCCAGATATATTGGATACTCCGATAAAGTCACAGAAAAAGGTAACAACTGCCATCATCGCAGTCTTAAAAAACAATGACGAGTTCGCGGCACAAATAGAGGAGACTGCAACACATCTTGAAAATATAATTTCGGACTCAGGTATAACTAGTCGTGAAAAAATCCGAGACTTTATTCGAACAGAAAGTGTAGTAGATGAGTTCACTAAAAGGCTTTTTCCAGTAAAAGCAAAGAAGAAGTTATCGAAAGCCGTATAACAAGTTGCTTAAACGGACAAAAAACAGCTGGCTTTTGCTCGTTCCTCGCTGATTTTAGCCAGCTATTTTATTGCCGCTTAGCAAAGCGTTAGGCATTTCAATCGAGCCAAGGAGTATTAATGGCGCAAGGTGTAGTTTCAGATAATTGGTCTCTTCAAGATATAACAAACTTATTTTCGAGAGGAATGGATGATAGTAATGCTGACGAAATCATAATTACAGAGCAAAACCATGTTTATAACCCTGTTTCATTTGCTTCAATACAAACAGAAGCTCTTTTTGATTTTTTGACTGATTTAGTTCTCAGGGATGAAATTTTGGTTGAAGAGAAGTTTGAGCATTCGTGGGTAAATTCAAATAGTCCCATTTTAAAAGCTAAAGAGTTAGGTGTGGTAAGGAGCTACCCCTTTTTAAATGATTCATTTAAATTGGTTGCCCCTAGAGAAAGAATACTTGAGCATATGTGCTCTACAGAATCACTTAAACTTGCTCATAAAGAAAATGTAGATAGTTGGGAAAAAACTAAGCAGGTAACAGATGGGCTTTTATCTGCAACAATGTGGGGTGGTGCAGGAATGTGTGCCCGTAGTTTTGTATATGAAAAAAGCTACACTCCACACCCTTTGAGAAAACGTTTTTTTGTAAATTCTGGCTTTATGCTCCCAGCAGGAGATGCTCTTCATCAAGTGACATCATTTTTAAATGATGAGCAAATGAAAGTATCAAAGAAAATCTATGGTGCTGATTCGTTATATTCTTTATTCGTAAATATGCCTGCGATCCCTTTAAGAATAATTCAAGAGGCTTCATCTATAAATCAGTTCGTAGATCTCGCATTAGAGTTAAGAGATGATTTTTTTAAACTTAGAGAGTGGTTGAAACAGTTTCAAAATGCATTAACAGACGATGACATTAAAAAAATTAATAAGTATAGAAAAGAACTAGATTCTGTTTCTCAAAATGTAAATGCAAAGATAGGTTTAGGATCAAGCGGAAAACCAGTTACTATGGAGGCTGGAGTGGGTATATTTAAAATCGCAACTCAATCAAATCCTATCAATGCTCTAAAGAACCAATTTGGTATTAGGGCTACTCTAAATAAGCTTATATTTGGTTCAAACGGGAAGCCTGAGATAAAAAAATATATTCGTATGTTCGAGCAGAGTAATACTTCAGTTGGATATGAAATAGAAAAGCACTTTACAAAAAATGCCTAACAAATAAGAATAGGTGTCGCGTCAGCCGACACCTTATTCGGGTGTTGAACAAGCCCGAAGCGCTACTTATAGTGTAAATAGTGATTTTTTGTTGAA
>NZ_JBHFOM010000080.1:0-3993 GCF_053543955.1 Colwellia sp. E150_009 | reverse complement strand
TTAGTTAATACCGCAGAGATAGCGGCTGTTAAAGTTGTTTTACCGTGATCAACGTGTCCGATAGTACCAACGTTTACATGTGGTTTATTACGTTCAAATTTTTCTTTAGCCATTTTTCAATACCTCTGGGTATAAAATTAAGTTTAGTTTTACATTTACTATATAGAGTACGTTTCTTTGGAAATAATAGGATAGAATATCTATTGAATGGTGCTGATAGGCAGATTCGAACTGCCGACCTCACCCTTACCAAGGGTGCGCTCTACCAACTGAGCCATATCAGCATTCATTTACAAAGATTGGAGCGGGTGGCGGGAATCGAACCCGCTTCATCAGCTTGGAAGGCTGAGGTAATAGCCAGTATACGACACCCGCTAACTCTATCAGATTATCTCTCTTTTATTCACACTAACTCATCAGTGTGAATTTAAAATATGGTGGAGGGAGGTGGATTCGAACCACCGAAGGCGGAGCCGTCAGATTTACAGTCTGATCCCTTTGGCCACTCGGGAACCCCTCCAGTATATTTTTCACTTCTTCACTTTTGTAAAGAAGTATTAATGGTGCCGACTGCCGGAGTCGAACTGGCGACCTACTGATTACAAGTCAGTTGCTCTACCAACTGAGCTAAGTCGGCACTACATTAAGTGGTGCGAATTCTAGAGTAATGTTTTGCCCCTTGCAAGTGTAAATTTCAAAAAATGCCATGTTTTTTCTACTTTCAGGATTGTTTAGTGTTCGTTTGATGTTTTTTTATCCAAAGGCTTATGGATTGATGACAGCAACGACTATATATAAGCTTGTAACCCAGAAAATACTAGTTCATCTATCACACTACTTTGACAAGAGAAAAATGATGATAATAAATGACCATTCCCCCCTGTGAAAATTATTTGGTCAACAGAACCCCCTTGTTTTTCAATTTGGGATATAGCTAAATTAATCATGCCAACGGTTGCAGCCCATGCCGCATTATTCACATTATTTGATGTATTAAGACCAAATTCAGTACACTCTCTATTGATACTGTCAACTTTGACTTGCGCTGTTTGTGTCAATACACTGGAAACTAATGCATTTATACCTGCTAAAATCCATCCACCTTTATGTTGCCCAGTTGCTAATAAAAAGTCTACTGTCGTAGCTGTACCAGCATCAACAATCAAAACATTACGATTAGGAAACAGTTCTGCAGCACCAATCAGTGTTAACCAACGGTCAACACCTAATTGACTGGGAAAGGTATAGCCTGAAATGATATGATTCTTTCTTTTTTCACTAATAATTCGCTCATACAAAATTTTATTTAATATACACCAGTCACTTATTCGGTCAGTTACCTCATTACAACTAACGCTCGCCACCAATAGTCTACTCACTCCTTTGAAGTTATCTGATAAAAACTGTTGGGTTAGCTTTTGTGTTAACACAGCTTTGGGAGTATTTCGTCTTCCTTCATTAACCAGACAGTATTTGGCCCGAGTATTACCAATATCAATCAATAGAATCATTCATTTCCTCGTAAACTGATTTCTCCACCATAGATAGGTTTTACTTGTTCATCAACTTCAAGCATTAACGCTCCCTGATTATTTACACCACGACAAATACCCTTGAGTTCTCGTTCACCAGTTATCAACTTTACTTTTTTATCTAAATATAGATCCTGTTTATGCCACTCCTCAAGCATCGATGATAACCCTTCATCTTGTTGTTTCTGCAATCTTTGATGTAAAAAATGAATTAAACGTGCGGATAAAAGATTCCTGTCTATCACCTTGTTACTATGGCTTTCTAAATCAGTCCAATTCTGGTCAATCTTTAAAGCGACTTGATCTGGCATATTCAAATTTAAACCAATCCCGATAACGCTATGGCTTGGTTCTAGTGCTTGTCCTTCGAGATCAATCAATATACCTGCTAATTTAACCCCACCTAGATAAATATCATTGGGCCATTTCAACTGGACTTCGATATTAGTTATCTCATAAATCGCATCACTAACAGCTAATGCTGCAACTAAACTTAATCCCATAGCAGCCGAAAGGCCTTGCTCTAAATACCAATACATTGATAGGTAAATTTGGGAACCAAAAGGTGAAATCCACTCTCGTCCTCGTCTACCTCGACCTGCACTTTGATATTCAGTAAGACATACTTGCCCCTGTGATAATTGGTTTGGTAATTTTCGAAGGAGATAACTGTTAGTAGAATCAATTAGGCTATGTACTTCTATCTCTAACAACTCATCAGCTTGTGATAACGATTTAACAATTTTTCGTTTAGAAAGCAGTTTCAAGGGCTTAGATAATTTATAGCCTTTACCTGTAACGCTATAAATATCCAAGCCCATTTCTGTTAATGATTTAATATGTTTTGATATAGCCGTACGGCTAATTTTTAGTTGTTCGCCTAGATCTTGCCCTGAAACAAAGTTTCCATCAGCCAGTGCATTAATAATATGCTCTCTAACGGTTCTAGACATTTTCCAGCATCCTATTTACATTAGGTAAGTTTGAAAAGTCTATTTCCCCTTTTGATGTAACCATTCTTACCTCTGGCGATAATAAAATACCAAATTTCCCTAGCACCTGTTGCTGTATAAACTGAGCTAGCTCAACAATATATTTACCTTCATTGCTATTATAATTCACTAAAACAAGTGCTTGTTTATCGTGCACACCTACATTATTCACAGAATAACCTTTTAAACCTGTTTGCTCAATTAACCATCCAGCGGCTAGCTTAGCTGAACCATCAGGCTGAGAATAAAATGGCATAGATGGATAGATATAAGTTAATTGTTCTAATTTTTGCTTACTTACTATTGGATTTTTAAAGAAACTACCCGCATTAGGCAATTTTTGGGGATTTGGTAGTTTAGCCTTGCGTAAGCTAATAACTTTCTCCATCACTTGTTTTGCAGTAGAATTCGAACCTAATTCATTCAAGCCAGCATAAGATACGTTCACTTGCCATTTTTTGGAGAAAGACAATACAACTTCAACAATAACACCTTTGTTGTGTAAATCTTGTTTGAAAATACTGTTCCTATAAGCAAAATGACAATCTTTGCTTCTTATTGATTTGATTTTTTTATTAGAGAAGTCAAACCATGAGACGCTTGTGCAAAAATCCGAAAATTCAACACCATAAGCACCTATATTTTGTACAGGAGCAGCACCAACACTTCCAGGTATCAAAGCTAAATTTTCTAAACCGAAAATACCACGGTTTACGCAAAAACAAACTAAATCATGCCAATTTTCACCTGAACAAATGGTGACAATAAAATTATCATCTGTTTCAGATATTTTTATTCCTTTGAATTCTGGTTTAATGATAATTGGAGCATTATCTTCAACAAATAAAGTATTGCTACCATCACCAAGAATATAAAACGAATCCAGATCAGGGAGTTCAAATAAATCTGATTTAGAATTAAGTTTATAGACGGCTGGGGAAATAGCTTGTATATGAAAGCTATTATTCTGTTGCAAAGAAAACTGTTTAATCAAGTCCATAGCTTTTCTATATAGTCAATTTGAATACTTATATTGTACTTAATAATAGAATCAACGCCAATTAAACCAGCTAAAGTTTATACATTCATTATATTTAATTGGTACCAGGCTAGGAGCATAGTACCACTATCACATTTCTTAAATTTCACACAGCAAAAAGCCCGTCACAATGTAACGGGCTTTTCTTAATAGAAGTTTAGCAATGTCCTACTCTCACATGGGAACTCCCACACTACCATCGGCGCTACTGCGTTTCACTTCTGAGTTCGGAATGGAGTCAGGTGGGGCCACAGCGCTATTGTCGCTAAACAAAAAGGGACAATCTTGGAAAATCTAATATAAATACATTTATTCATTCAAGTATCACGTGCGTGATTTACCTTTAGGTATCTTTTCATGTCAGTCTTAACACAATCTCTTTCGTCTTCTTAAAAAACTACTTGGGTGTTGTATGGTTAAGCCTCACGGG
>NZ_JBHFOM010000079.1:0-4309 GCF_053543955.1 Colwellia sp. E150_009 | reverse complement strand
CTAACAAAGCGCTTAAGGCAGACTCGCAACGCGTGGCATTTTTAGTATGCGTTGATTTATGTGTTTAAGGTGTTATGCGGTGGCTTCGTACTGCGTTGCTCACTACTTAGCTTAGCGTTAGTTTTTATGCGAGCAATGGAGAGTTAATGGATATACGTTGTGATTTAAAAGGTGACCTAAATGCTTTTGCTGAAAAACAAATGTTAATTAAGGGGTGTAAGTGGAAGAGAAGTGATAATGTTTCGCCTTTTCATCAATATATGAACCTTTTAAATCGAGAGGTAACACCGTTACCAAGGGAAGTGCATTTTTCTCGAAAGTTAGAATGTCCAGATGACTTGAGAGTAGGTTTTAACTCTTTGGTTAGGGCATTAATATTTGGTCATAATGTTAATGCTTATTTGAGTAGTAACCTAAAACGAGCAGGGTACAATGATGGTTTTTTAAATGACTTCGGTTTGCATCATTTTCATCTTGGAACAGGAATTTGTAGTGAAGGTAAGAGTAAAGGTTTTATAAATCGTACTGGCCCTATATTAATAGCTTATGTAACAGAATCCTCAGCGTATTTAATTGGGATTTATGAGCATAGCTCTCCCTATTTATGGACAGATCAAGCTGTGATAGAAGTTATACATAATGAATGGCCTTATGCTTTAAGTAACTTCAAAATCAATGGTATCCCAACTTCACAAGAGCCTATTACTCCAGTCGATCGAAAAGTACTCAGAAGTAAGTCCTGTAACTCATTTATAGAAATGCCTGATGGCACTATTTATGCTCCTATCGGTGGTGGAATAACTGCGGCTAGTACGAATACTAATTTAATGATTGACTATGATCACTTTTTCATGGAACTAAAGATTATACTTAAAGAGCTATGTCTCTATATTAATCGTACGAATTGTGAGCGCCTGAATTACCCAATAAGCCTAACTTTATCTTCAATTATTGGTGGGTTTTTGTTTTCAGATACTACAAATAATATACAGTATTTTTTGAAAAAAATTGATTCTTTCAATTTACAAATTACTCAGTTTATAAATGGTTCGTTACCAGACTATTACCCAAATACAGAGCCTTTAAAGCTAAATTTAATAACAGAGTTATTCATTGAAAATAAAAACTAACAAAGCATTTAAGATGGATTCTCAACGCTTGGTATTTTCAGCTCAGGTCAGCTTTAGTGCTTTATGTGGCAAGGTTTAGGCTTAGGTGGAGGCGTTGCTCACCACTTAATGCGGCGTTAGTTTGCAAAGGGCAGAAAAGCGTTTGTGGTCTAAAAGCTTTGTTCTGCGTTCTAGCTATTCACCTGTTATTTCCCAAAGACTCTTCATCGAAATAGGCATCTCGCGTAGCCCGTTTTTCGGTTAATTGGCTTTCGTGTTATTCAATTCTTTCGTGTTAGTAAGGTTCACTTCTCAACGTTCTTGCGCGCTGCTTCTTTGGTTTTGAAAGTTAAGCAGGAACATTGAAAGATGGTATTTGTGGCTGTCGGCATCTACGAAAGTCTTCTTAGCCAAGTGCGTTTTGTTGGTTGGGTTTAAATTCTGAGCTGCCCGTTTTACTTTTGGGTTCAAAGCCATTAGTTTTACAGCTAATTCAGCACTTTGGCGCTAAACCTTTGGCTTCATCGCGGTGGCAAACTAACAAAGCGCTTAAGACGGACTAACAAACGTTTGGCATTTTTAGCTTGGTTTAATTTTGTGTTTAAGGTGTTTTAATTGAGTGAAGTGGTAGGTTTGTTAGCCACTTAGCTTGGCGTTATATTATTTTTCAAATTAAGGGATTAATGTGGGTGAGTTATTTAATACTCTGATGGTTTGCGCGGTGTTGGTTTCACTGTTTCCACTTATAAAATCTAGCAAGAATTTTTATGATGAATGGTGTGAAATGGAACATGAACATTGGCGCTCTAGAGGTGCTCCACCGTTTGTAGTATTCCATTTTGGTATGTTCTTATTTGTCCCGATGCTTTTTGGTAAAGATTTGGAGCTCCTGAACAATAATAGGTTGATAAAGTTGAGAAATGATCTCAGGTACAGCTTTGCGATTTTTTCGTTACTGTTACTCTCATCTCAGCTGAATCAATAAATTAGTTTACAGCTTTAATATAACAAGCAATTTAAGCAGACTGTCAACGCTTGGCAATTTTAGCTTGGTTTAGCTTCAGTGATTTCGGTGTTAAGTTTGAGTGTATTGGTAGCGTTGTCAGCTACTTAATTGGGCGTTAGTTTGCAAAGGGCAGAAAAGCGTTTATGGTCTAAAAGCTTTGTTCTACGCTCTAGCTATTCACCTGTTATTTCCCAAAGACTTTTTCATCGAAATAGGCATCTCGCGTAGCCCGTTTTTCGGTTAATTGGCTTTCGTGTTATTCAATTCTTCCGTGTTAGTAAGGTTCATTTCTCAATGTTCTTGCGCGCTTCTTCTTTGGTTTTGGAAGTTAAGTGTGAGCATTGAACATTGCATTTGTGGCTGTCGGCATTTACGAAAGTCTTCTTAGCCAAGTGCGTTTTGTTAGTTGGGTTTAAATTCTGAGCTGTCCGTTTTACTTTTGTGTTCAAAGCCAGTAGTTTCATAACCAATTCAACACCTTGGCGCTAAGCCTCCGGTTTCATCGCGGTGGCAAACTAACAAAGCGCTTAAGACGGACTAACAAACGTTGGGCATTTTTAGCTTGGTTTAATTTTGTGTTTAAGGTGTTTTAATTGAGTGAAGTGGTAGGTTTGTTAGCCACTTAGCTTGGCGTTATAAGCACAAGGAGTGCATAGTGGAAAAATTCGCAATATTGTCAGATATCCATAGTAACATTTTTGCGCTTGAGGCAGTGGTTAAGGATGCTAGAGCAAAAGGTTTTACGGCTTTTATTAATCTAGGTGATATTTTATACGGTCCAATAGCTCCGAGGCAGACATACGAATACTTGCAGTCATTGAATGCTATCACTATATCGGGCAATCAAGATCGTCAGATATATGAGGCTACGGAAGCTGAAATAGAATCGAATCCTACAATGCAGTTTATACTGAGTGAGCTGGGGCAAGAGCCATTGACTTGGATGAAGCAATTACCATTCGATTTGCAAATCACGACTGATATTTATGCATGTCATGGAACGCCTAGTGATGACCTAGTGTACTTGTTGGAAGACATTAGTACTGGAAGACCAATAGTTCGGCCTGATGGTGAAATCATTGAAAAATTAAATGGAATATCTTCTCCAATTATTATATGTGGGCATACTCATACCCCAAGATGCGTAGAACTATCCACCGGACAAATCGTCATAAATCCTGGTAGTGTCGGTTTGCAGGCTTATACGGATGACGAGCCAAATGTTCATTCGATGCAAAACTATTCGCCAAAAGCATCCTATGCCACATTGCAGAAAGCCTCTGAAGATAAGTGGGACATTGTTTTTCATAAAGTAACTTATGATGTTGAAAGTGCGGTAAATGCAGCCAAAAAGCGAGGCAGGAATGACTGGGTTCATTTCCTATCCACTGGCAGGTGCTTATAACAAAGCGTTTAAGACAGATTCCCAACGCATGGCATTTTTCATTCCATCGTTGGGTTTTGTGTTTACGGTGGTATGGTTAGTTTTCGTGGTAGCGTTGCTCACTACTTAACGCGGCGTTAGGAACTTTAGGAGAATTTTGATGTCGACAAGCTCGATTAGTAGACGAATAGAATCAAGTATAATTAGCTTTCAACAGAAAGACTTTGAAAGTGCGTTAGTTCATTTCTTTCCAGCTTTAGATAAAACAGCGAAGAAAAGATACCCTAAAGAAGGTGTGGGAAAAAGAATAAAAAAATTCTTAGATGACGAGCTAGATATTATCACTTACATCGCAACTCAAAATATATTTCGCATTAATGTCGACGGAATTAGCTTTCCTGAAGCAATCTACAAGTTTGGCAGAACTTCGATCGCTCATGAGGGTGAGTTAGACCCTAGGCTTAACTTCGACAATCTAGAGGGCATGAGTATCGGGCAACAATGGAATTTACCTCCTAGCTTCATTATTGGGTTGATTGTTTCCGTCGTACTAGCCCCTGAAAATAACGCAGAGGAACTTAAGGGTAATTATGGAGTAACAATTCATGGAGATAAGTTTGATTTGAGCAAACATTGGGGAGACCGTTCAGGGTTTCGCTCCTATATGGAACAAAAGTTTGGACGTGCCATATTCGAATAAAATTCCTAACAAGAGACTATGGCGTCAATAGTTAATTTTTGGCGCTACCTTTATCCCACATTACGCCGTCTCTTATCATTGAATTAAGTATTACAACCATCTTTCTCATG
>NZ_JBHFOM010000078.1:0-4450 GCF_053543955.1 Colwellia sp. E150_009 | reverse complement strand
GTCCAATAACATTATTACAAGCCGTTTTGGGGCGTAACAACAAAGGTTATTTTAAAATACATATAATTATTTGTTTACAAAGATGTTTTTTAGTGAAATTATTAGCCCACGTAATATACGCTGTTTTGGGGTGTTATAAACCACCAAAATGGTGTTCAATAAGCTGTTAAATGACCTTGCATAACCTCAGCTTCAAACTGTGGCGAAATACTCTAACTAATAAGGAAGTTATAACTTGACAACATCATTAAGAGAAGATGCTTTAAAATTTGGTAAAATTAAAGAAGTTGACGGTGCCGCAATTATACTTCATGCAGATGTTTTAGAGCGCGAGTTTCAAGGCATAAAGCACTGCGCTGAGGTTGGTGCTTATGTTAACTGTGGCGGTGCGCACGGTAATACAATTTGTACTATAAGCAAAGTTCAGATCACTGAAATAGAGAAAACAAAAAGAGCGATAGATGGGTTTGAAATAGTTAGAGAAGAGAGGAAAGTAGTAACGCTTTCAATCTTGGGTTGTGCTATCAATGGTAAGTTTAATCGAGGCACCAAGCGACTTCCCACAATAAATTGTGATACATACTTTCTTAGCAGTGACCAAGTAAACCAATTAATCGGCATAGACCTAGAAGAAGACAAAGAGCACTTTTGTGTTACCGATGCAAACGATGACGATCAAACATATTTAAATCTAGATAAGTTAATGGGGCGACATACTGCCATATTAGGTACAACAGGTAGTGGCAAAAGCTGCACTGTAGCATCGATAGTTCAGTCTATATTATCAAGCTATGAGTGCCCCAGAATATTATTTTTTGATATTCATAATGAATACCCTTCAGCATTTGGCTATAACGATAAAGCACCAAACGAAGACTTTAAAAATAGGACAAATGCAATTCCTTGGAATGAGTTTACACTCCCATACTGGTTTTTAGATTTAGAAGAGTTTTTCGGTGTTTATCATCTTGAGCCTGGATCTAACCAGAAAGCCATAATAAAAAGGCTTATAACGAAACAAAAAGAATTAGAAGCTGAAAAGCAAAATATTGATGGTGTAGTCGTTTCTGCAGATACACCAATTTTTTTCAGTATTGATGCTCTTTTAGATGAAATTATAGCTGAAAAGGACTCCCAAAATAATGCCACTAATAAGAAACCATATGAGAGCATTATTCTTAAACTCCAAGCTGTACGTTATGACACTCGTTACTCATTTCTTCATCGAAAAATTGATAGTGAAACATCAATAGTCGAATATTTTGAATTTATTTTAGGTTTAGCAGAATCTGAAGCATATTTAAACATATTAGATTTAAGTGGCTTGCCAGCAGAAGTAAGAGCTGTTTGTGTTGGCGTTATTTCAAGATTATGTTTCGACTTTAAATATTGGGATTTAGATTCTGAAAATATCCCTCTTAACTTAATACTAGAAGAAGCTCACACTTATATTCCAGAAGATAGTGATTCAAAGTTCAATATAGCAAAAGAACGGGTTGAAAGAATTGCTAAAGAAGGTCGGAAGTATGGTATAGGTTTGACAGTTGTAACTCAACGGCCGTCAAATGTTTCTACAACAGTTTTATCGCAATGTGGTACATACATTGCTCTTCGACTTACCAATGATCTAGATCAAAACAAGATTAAAAGGTTGTTGCCAGATACATTAGCTGGTCAAGTTGACTTCTTGCCTAGCCTTAGAGACGGTGAGGCATTTGTTTCTGGAGACTCAATTAATTTACCAAGAAAAGTTCAATTTAGGGTGCCAAACCCAATGCCTAGAAGTAATGACGTTAGATATCATAAATCTTGGAAACTAGGGAAGCCTGTGAACTATTCATTAAAAGCCTTAGTTGACTCTTGGCATAAGCAGGACAAATCTAAATGAAGATTGACTCTATAAAACTTTGCGGTTGGCGCTCATATGATTTAAATGGCGTCTATATAAGCGGATTAAAGTCAATCAACCTAATTATTGGACCAAATAACTCAGGGAAATCTAATTTAGCAAAATATTTTAATTACTTAAAAAGTATAGCTAGTGAAAACCTGACTGCTGGAACTGCGATTTCAGTTGCCGCTGAACTTGATGAAAGCCAAACATGGGGTTGGGGAAAGGAAAAAATTAACTGCGAAATTTCACTTTCAAACGATAATGCCTTCACGGAAGATGATAAAATTTCTTATACGGTAAATGAGAATAAAGTTACGCTAGATTGCTACCATGACGTTAGTTCTAATACATCTGTTTTAAACATGAAGGTTAATGGCAAGCCGATTTTCAATGATAGTAATTTAATCTGTTCTGATTTGGAAGCAGATACATGGATAGACCCGACTGACGATGTAGCAGGGTTTAGTGATAATGAATTTTACTGGAGAAGCTTCTTAAATTCATTGGTATTTGTTGACCCTATTCGACATCACTCGCGTAATTCGAATAATGATCAAAGCTACTATTTTGATGGCGCAAAAATTATTGAAGAACTTGATAAGTTAAGACTCGACAGAGCAACTCCATCAAACTGGGCTGGATATAAAAGACAAATTAAGCAGTGGCTAACTGATATTTTATCTGAGCAAGTAACTAATATTGAAGTTGTAGATAAGGATTTAAATATTGAGTTTGAATCAGGACTATCCTTTTCTTTAGATCAGTTAGGTACTGGTGTCTCTCAAATAGTGATGTTGCTATCACACCTTTGGATTAACAAGGAAGTCAATTTAAACGTCTTTCTTGAAGAACCTGAAGCTAATTTACACCCAGAAGCAGTAGTTAAACTTATAAGTATTTTTGAGAAAGAGTTAATTAATCATAGATTCTTTATCACTACTCATTCTCCATCCCTTATTGACTGCCTAAATGAAAACTGGGCTGTATACAGAACTTTAAAATCGCCCAATGGCGCAAGTTCAATTACCCCGAATGACAATGTCATCAAGTATTATGAAACATTAGATTCACTGGGCGTAAAAGCTTCTCAAATACTTCAAGCTAATACTGTTTTATGGGTTGAAGGGCCTAGTGATAGGATTTACTTGAAAAAATGGATTGATATATATTCTGACGGAGAACTGAAAGAAGGAAAAGACTATTCCTTCTTATACTTTGGCGGTACAAACTTAGCTTCTTTCACAGTACTAGATGATATTGGTGAGAATCTAATTAATATTTTTAGTACCAGTAGGAAGGCATGCTTGATTGCCGATTCTGATTGTTCTTCGCAAACAAATCGAGATGATGAGGGTTTTAAAGCATATCTAAGTTCTATGTTGGATAGACTTCGAACAGCCAATGCTAATAATGCTGGTTTAGATTCAACAGTAGAAGATTATGTCAAAGTGTGGATTACGGAAGGTCGTGAAATTGAAAATTATATTTGCAAAAACCTATTCTTTGATATTTTAACTAGCCAAGGTTTCAAGCGTGAATCAATTGGTCAGGGAGATAACCATAAGAAACTGTCGTTAAAATCAACTCAAGCTTCAGACTTTATATTTGAAAAATTTGATTCATTCGACAAAGCTATTTCCGATTGTTATCAATTTGACGATGCTACCCAGCTAGATGCATCTTCATTGAGTAATATTGCTTTAAGTTATGCAAGCAAAAAAGTACCTATTGCTAAAGCGGTAGTCGATAAGCTCGATAAAACACACTGTTCGTTACTTGACTTAGAAAATAAACTGAAAGATTTAGTTGAGTTTATTCGGAAATAGTTTGGTTGGCACCGGCCATTTAACAAGGCCATTAAGTCGGATTCGCAACAGCTTGCTCGGTTCCACTTCGTTTCACATTTTAGCAAGCTATTACTCACCGCTTATGGCGGCGTTATGCGTATAGAGAGTTTCAATGCAACTTGAGCTGTTATCTAAAGATCATTTGGAGAAATTATTAGCTTTCGAGCTAGAAAATAGATCATGGTTTGAATCATTAATTGAGCCTCGAGGACATGATTTTTATTCGGCTAAAGGTGTCGGAAAGCACATTGATGCAGAACTTAATAAGGTAAATTCTGGTACAGCGTTTTGTGGTTTACTTATTAAAAATAATGAAATTGTCGCAAGAGCCAATTTAAGAGATATTAGCACTAATAAAGCTGTTGTCGGTTATAGGGTTTCAAAACGTTTTTTATCTCAAGGCTATGCAAGCTTTTGTCTGGCTTCACTAATTGATATTGCAAAAAGAAAATTTTGCGTTCGTTCATTAGAAGCTAAAGTATTAGAAAACAACCCAGCTTCAAAGCATGTATTGTTAAAACAAGGCTTTGAGCCTATTGGTAATGTCCCTAACTTTATTGTATTAAATAATAAGCAGTTAGCTTGTACAGAGTTTAGGTTAAAATACGCATAACAAATAAGAATAGGTGTCGCGTCAGCCGACACCTTATTCGGGTGTTGAACAAGCCCGAAGCGCTACTTATAGTGTAAATAGTGATTTTTTGTTGAA
>NZ_JBHFOM010000077.1:0-4532 GCF_053543955.1 Colwellia sp. E150_009 | reverse complement strand
ACATGAGAGTTACCTTTTTTTGTTTAAATTAAAGATTCGACACCTTTAATAAAAACGGGTAACTCTCAACTTTTCAAGTCGATGTGTCAGATTAAGTCGGAACTAATACACCTTATCTATTTATTTAAATTTTTATTGCTAATAACGCGGCTTCTTCTATCGCTTTTTGCGCATCTATTCCTTTCGCCAGATGTGCTCCTCCAATAATATGACACGGTTGTTGCTTAAGTGCAGTTGATAATTGATTATTTTCTGTTTGACCTGCGCAAATAATGATGGTGTCAACTTTGAGTAAACGCGGTTTTTTGCGAATACTAATGTGTAAGCCGTCATTATCAATTTTATTGTAGGTAACGCCTGCCAGCATAGACACTGCTTTTCTTTTTAAACTTGTTCGGTGAATCCAACCTGTGGTTTTGCCTAAATCAGCACCCGATTTTCTAATTTTTCTTTGTAACATGGATACCTTTCGGATGGGAGGTTTATTATGTATTGTTTTTAAACCGCCATCAAATTTCATACTTAGGTCTATGCCCCAGTGATCTGCAAAAGCGTCTGCATCTACTGATTTCACAGTATTGGTAATAAACTCAGCCACATCAAAGGCAATACCACCTGCACCAATAATTGCAACATTATTGCCAGCGATCTTTGTACCTGAAAGAATATCAGCATAAGAAACTACACTAGGGTGCTCAATTCCCTCAATGTCAGGCAAGTTAGCTTTAGTGCCTGTGGCAATAACAACTTCGTCAAATGTTGACAGAACTTCAGGTTTAACGTGCGTATTAAGGTGAATATCAACCTTATGTTGTGCTAATTGGTAATTAAAATAGCGCAGTGTTTGATGAAAATCTTCTTTGCCTGGAATTTTTTTAGCTAAATTAAATTGGCCACCAATGCGATGAGTTGCTTCAAACAATTGTACTTTATGACCTCGTTGAGCTGCATACAAAGAAAAAGCCATTCCAGCAGGTCCCGCTCCCACAACGGCAATTTGTTTAGCATTATTTGTTGGGATAAGCGCAAGTTCTTTTTCTCTTGCGGCAAAAGGGTTCACTAAACAAGTAGCGACTTTGTTTAAAAAAATATGATCTAAACAAGCTTGGTTGCAGGCAATGCAAGTATTAATGGCTTGCGGTTTATTTTGCTGAACTTTGACAACAAAATGGCTGTCTGCCAGTAAAGGTCTTGCCATGGAAACCATATCAGCCCAATTATTTTCTAAAATATTTTCTGCTACCTCTGGGGTGTTAATTCTATTACTAGCCACAATAGGTAAAGAGATAGCTGATTTTACATATTGGCTAATATTAGCAAAGGCACCAGGAGGAACCATACTTGCTATGGTAGGAACTCTAGATTCATGCCAACCAATACCCGTATTAATAATGGTGGCACCTGCCGCTTCTATTGCTTTGGCTAAAATTATAATCTCTTCAAGAGAGCTGCCATGCTCAACTAAGTCGAGCATTGATAGCCTGAAAATGATGATAAAATTTTCTCCAACACGTTTACGTGTTTGTTTTACTATTTCAACCGCAAAACGTATTCTATTTTGATAACAGCCACCCCATTCATCTTGCCTATGATTGGTTGATTTAACAATGAATTGATTAATTAAATACCCTTCCGAGCCCATTATTTCAACACCATCATAACCTGCTTCTTGTGCTAATTCTGCTGTAAGCACAAAATCCGCTATTTGCTTTTCTACCTCAGCACTAGAAAGCGCTTTTGGGGTTAACGGAATAATAGTTGATTGCAGAGCAGAAGGAGCAACGAGTTGTTTTTGGTAAGCATATCTACCTGCATGCAAAATTTGCATACATATTTTACCTTCAACATTATGCACCGCTTGCGTGATTAACTGATGATCTTTTACATCATGTTTTGTTGTCATTAATGCGCGATTTGGTGCCAGTTTTCCTTCAATATTAGGTGATATACCTCCCGTGACAATTAAGCCAACGCCGCCTTCAGCTCTTTGCGCATAAAAAGAAGCCAAACGTTTAAAACCATTTTCAGCTTCTTCAAGGTTTGTGTGCATAGACCCCATTAACACCCTATTGTTTAATTGAGTGAAGCCAAGGTTTAAAGGTGTTAAAAGTTTAGGGTAGGGCATATAATATTTAATTGATGAACGATATACGGTATTTTATCAGGTGGCGGCTGACTAGCAATAACACGATTGCATTTTGTTAAAGTTATTGCCAATATTGATACTTATTACGACATATAACTTCAAGCTTAAATAAATATCATAGAAGGAATTAATCATGAAAAAATGTAAACCAGCATTCCAATTTAAAAACGCAGTTAATAAACTTGCCTTATTATTATTGGCAGTGACGATGGTTGGGTGTACATCAACCTCCTCCTCATCAGACACTCAATCGTTAACTAATAAACGTAATTCAGGTTTTGTTGAGGGAGCTACTGTTGAAGCGTTAGTTAATATTCATGCAGACTATGCTAATAACCGCCTTTATGCTTTAAACTATCAAATGTCTAATTTAATTCCTATGTGTAGTAAGTTTGTGATTGAAGATATTGGCAGTAAAGAAATTGAAATATCTCACCAAGGCAAAGTTTATCGCTATCTTTGGGATAAACATACGCGCTCAGCAGGACAATCACTTGAACAGAATTTTAATACCTTTTTTGGTAAACGTTGTGATAGTGATAGGGTTAAACAGCTAAGCAAAATAGATCAAGAAGGCATAGCAAAAGGCAAACCATTGATAGGTATGACAAAAGAGGGTGTTAAATATGCAATGGGTACGCCACCAGTTCATGCAACAATAACACTTGAAGAAAATAACTGGACCTATTGGATTAATCGATGGGCTAGAAATATTTTAGAATTTGATGAAAAAGGTAAATTAAAGCATATTGTTAAATAATCTGTGTGCAAAAAATTTTGCATTCACTAAGAAAGCTATCCGCAGTATAGGGTAGCTTGTCATGCTTTTGTTTGACTCCGTGTTTACTCATATAAATAGCGCCTTTATTAACAATTCAGTTAGTAAGGCGTTGGTATGACTCCTCACGTCAAGTTAAATACACTGATCCATATTTATTAATTTAAGAATTCTCTGTATTCATTTCTATTATTAAGTGAGTTAACGCACAGAATGAAACAAGTAATTTCGTCGTGACACCTAGCTTTGGTCTATGTTCGTGGTTCAATAGTCGATAGGCTATTGCAATCCTAACGCCGTTGGTGGTTGAGTAAACTAATTTGATGTGAGCGGAGTTTAGGCATCATAACGACCTACGCGTATTTGTTCACTAATTGTTTTTTAACCGCATTTGTTCGGTTATATATGCTATATAAGGAGAAGACATTTTAATTCCTTTTTATAAATTGCATACTGTATATGCATGCAGGTTAGTATGATGCCGCCTTTCCACAAGCTTACATAAATTAAAGCGTTTGATTTTTTAAATAAAAAATCGAATATTTAATTAAATTATTGATTAAAATAATAAAATAAATTAGCATAATTTTTAATTTACAAAATGTAGGCGAAAGTTACCTTTGTAGAAAGGCGGCAATTTGCCTACTATTAAACTGTTATGTTTAAGGGACTATGAGTTTTTTCGATGATATAAAAACTGAGTTATGGATTCTCGCAATATCTTTAGCAGTGTTTATTGCTATCGTTTATTTTTCTTTATCTAGCTCTAACTTAAATGAATTAATGTGTACAGGTAGAGGTTGTCATTCTAATTCAGGTACGTTTAGTGGTGTAGCGATTTTGGCAGCCATTTTCTCAATGGCTTCTATCATTTATAAATGGAAAAAACGGAAGTAAATATCAGTAATTTAAACATAACAAGCAGTTAAAGGTATGGATGTCTAAAGCATGGCTGATGTTCGTTCCTCACAATTATAGCCATGCATTAGCCGCCCCTTAACGTGGGCGTTAGCATGCTAGGGATTATGCGCATCAATCTAGATTCATTTGAAATTTTAAATCTTGTGTTGGGAAGCCAATCAAACTTGCCTGATGGAAATCATCAAAATGGTAGTGTTAGCTTTCATGTTCAAGATTCAATTATCAAAAATATATCTGTGCGTCTTAGTGAGTTTTACTCTAAAGGCGATATTTATACAGGTGATTTGGTCATTAATGGCGAAATGGTTGCGATAAGTTCGCAGTTTCAACCTGAAACTATTCTGCATCAGTTCTCAATGCAAACTGAACATTGGGACGATGGAGTCGAAGTGAATTACCAATTTCAAGTCGAAAACGTTAATATTGAATTTAGCTGGCATTGGCTTGCAGAGAACTTAGTGCCAAACTATATCAGTATTGAAATTGATTAGAGTAAAGCATGCTAACAAGCTAATTAATAAGGACAAAAAAACAGTTGGCTGTTTTCGTTCCTCAACATTTTAGCCAACAATTTTTTGCCCATTATTAGGGCGTTGAGGCTGTAGAATTTCTCCAAAGTAGAAAATCACAGGTTAAATTTATGTTCACAGAGTCTCTAAAAGGCAAGTTTTAATGTATTATTGTCTT
>NZ_JBHFOM010000076.1:0-4774 GCF_053543955.1 Colwellia sp. E150_009 | reverse complement strand
CAAAATCATTAAGAGCACAAAAGTGATCATTTACAAGTGATACTAGTGATCAAAGCTTAATGAGAATAAGCGATCAAAGTTAATGCAATTGGGTGATCAAAGCTGGAGAGAATATGCACCTCCGCATAGTAACGAAAGTATCCGCAGTTATTTGACTCGTTTGAGCTTGGCAAATGACTATTTAGTAACGAAGCACTTTTTCGATGAATATAGTGTAAATAAGCACATTTCAATCAATAGCTGGGAAGAAAGCCTGCTTGAATTCGTACAACAGGTAGCAGGAATTGAGGATACAAGTATATTGTCACCACTATCATCTAATGTTGCTAACATTACTAATGAAGGGCCGCTAGGGTATCGAGCATTATTGGAGAAAAGTCCTCATGTTTGCCCTGAATGTATGACCTCACAGAATCATACGTTATCACATTGGCAGCTTTACCCTATTACCCACTGTCAAACACATGATATGCAGTTAATATCGCATTGCATGTGTGGTGAGAAGCTAAATTGGAGCGAGGAGTTACTCAACTATGGGTGCAGTGAGTGTGATGCTAGTTGGCGTGAAATAGCAGCATTACAGCCCCTCAGTGAAACACCTGCTTATGTGAGGCACTTTCATCAAGTCACTAATGAAGAAACAACTGAATTCATCGAAGATTTACTCACCGCAAGTATGAGAGCACTGAGACCATTTGATTCAGTTCACCATGGTATTAAACAGCTACCTAACTACGTTTCAAATTGGTCTGAGCTATGTGATTTAGCCTATAAGCTATTATCAGATAGGGACACAATTGAGCACTGGTGTTCATCAATGTTATGTACCAGAGAGCATTATTCCATTTTAGGTGACAAGGCAACCTTTTATCCGATTATAACAATGCAGGAAAGGTTGCATAATAAGTGGTTGGTGAGCGGTTTTACGCCAAAAATGTGTGATGTCGTACCCTCAGCTCTTACTTTGCGGTGTAGCCATGTGACTGCGTGCAGTGCCAGAAATAAGTCGGTGGAAGATTGTTCGTTATTTGAAAAAGATGAGCAACTTATTAACCACCTTGACCAATCAGGATTTGCGAAGATGCTAGGTTGTGATTTAGGTCTATCTCGTGAGTTATTTAAAATACCTTCAATCTCAACCGTCACTAAAGTTGGCCGAGGAAGGTTTAGCTTTATAGATATCTCTGATTTTATCAACCAAACTAAAGAGCAAAATACAGCTAAACAACATGAAACCAGTACGCTTGGTGAATTACGTGAATTATTGGAAATTTATACGTTAACGAGTGAGGAAATATTAGTCGAAATTTACAAGTATAAATTGCCAATCTATATTGATTTAACTGCTAATTCACTTATCGATACGATATGTATAAACGAAACAGTCTTGGCGGACTTTCTAGAAACAACGTACTTAAATAATGAGGCTAACGTATCCATCTCACGTGCTATGCGGATATTATCAATATCTCGAAACCAAGTAATACAACTTGAAAAGATGGCTTACTTAGATAAGTTACCTAGTACGCCTTCAACACCTACATACTCTGGTAAATCCATTGCTAACTTTTTAGCTGACTATGTGTGCATCGAGCGCTGGGCGGCAATTAATCATGCTTGCCATGGTAAGGTAACAAAAGCGATAAAAGATCAAGGAATTATATTTTCCTTTGCTCCTTTTATTTATAAAAAATCGCTCGAACTAAACAACTTACTAGCTAACTGCTCTGGACATCTGTGGCAAGCTCAAGAGCAACTAACGTTATTCGAAAAAACTTAATCATTGAAAATAAACATGTCATTGGTTATTATTTAAACAGGACGATAAACAATAACAAGTGAACTATGGCAAAACTAATCTCAAGGACGGTGATTTTACTTTCATTCACCTGTATATTTGTATTTACTTCATTTGCTAATACAAAAATAAAACAAAAGGATTTACCAAAACAATTAATAGATTCCATTAATGAACTTTCTCTTGGAAATAGGTTTCAACCTCAATGGAAAGATGTTCCCATAGGGGCATTTGGTGACAGAGTTCCACCTGAGTGGTTAGATGAACCAGACACTCCTATAGACGCACTCGGTCAAAATTCTATCTTTGATGTCATTCAAGTTGAAATAAATAGAGACTTAGACTTGTTCCGAGACTATTTAGAATATACTAAACGGTTCAATTGTGATGAAACAGAAGAAAGTGATTTAATAGTAAAGAGAAAGGCACCCGACAACTCAATCGAATTGAAGCTATCAACGTTAGGCTCTATCAATGTAAAAGTTGAATCGTTTATTTCAGCAAAAAAGATTCTGAGCACTCAATATAAAATATTTAATACTGAACAATATAATGTTTTTATTAATAAAACCTTAAAAAAATACGGAAAAATGATTCTTCTTAGTGAATCATTTCAACCTGATGAAACGTTAGACGCTTATCTTAAAGAATATAGCCCTCCTCCTTTTTCTAAGGGTAAAGGTCTTCCTTTTTTACCTAACTTAAAGCAGGAAGAAGGAACACTCTTACATAAAATAGAACAATCAGCACAATCAGAATATATATCTAAATATAATTGTAATAAGCGATATTTAAACAAAGAAGAAAAAATAAAGTATCGAATTACACATGAACTTCAGACAAACAACATTCAAAAGCTCTTAAACCAAAAATTAGATAAAACGATAGCAACGCCCCCTGCAAAGCAATGTGTAGGAGAAAACACAATTGCTCAATATAGAGACATTGAACTAGTAATCATCAATGAACTTATAAAAAATAAACCTTACCCTGTTATAGAACAATATTTTGCAGCCAACATGCCAACAGATACTCTCAATGCCAAGGCAAGAGTAAATTATTATAAATGCAAAAAGAATAATAGAAACCAATGTAAAGGCTGTCTAGTCGGAAGTTGTTGTTACAAAGAGAAACGATATTATGGGGAAAGAAAATTAGTTAAATCTAAAGCGGTTAATCTATCTCTACAAATGCTTAATGTTGAAGGCATCTTAACTGCATCCATTAACTTTGGGGATAAAAAACAAACGATTAAGTTGCAAGAAACAAACAATAAGCAAATCTTACAGCAATATGTTCATCCTTCTTTTGTGGTAAAAGAAAGTAAAATCACAATGCCAAATAACATCCAAAGTACCCAAGTATTTGAGATGACGGATAATGTGACCACAGCAATAGCACCACTTATTGAATACGCAATTGAGGCTTTTTAAAATGAAACTTCCATTAATAATATTATGTTCTTCTTTTATAATAATCCAAGGGTGTATAAAAATACCCGAAGTTTCACACAACAATCGTCCGACAATACCTGCCAGCCCTGCGCTAATTATTGAAAATAAAGTTGAGTGTGCGCAGCCTGATTCAAATGATGTTATAGAATGCATAGAAGATGGACAGCCAAAAAAATATTGTAATAAATTGTCTAATACGACTGACAGAACTAAAGTCTTTGATGTATATATAAATTCTCAATTTACAGATGTAAATGGAGAAAGTATCTTTAAGAAAGGTAAAAAGGATAAAGTTCAGGTTGGTTCAAACTCTCTCGTTGAAGAAAGTTATTTTTCGAAGTGCAACTCAGATGGTTCAACCATACACGACACCAGTGTATATATTGAGGTTAAAGACAAAGCTCTTGAAAAGATTGAAATAGAAAATAACATTATCTGTATACAAGGAGACCATTCAAGCGTAAATAGTTGCCCCAGAAGTGGTATGCAATATAAACGATGTAATTTAATTAAAAATTCAAATGAATCGCCAGTAATAGTAACAGTTGATATTGAAGTTTCTCATGTGAATGACGCAGGAAGCGAGGTTTTTCAAAGTGTTTACCCAAAAAATATACCGATTGGCCCCCAATCAACCTATCAAATGAGTTATTTCACAAACTGCGATGTCGATAATAATTTGGATGAGGTAGAAAATGCCAAATACGTCAAAGTAATCAAAGATAATACTAAAGATACTCCCGAAAAGGCAAAAACAACTAAAAAAACACCTAGACTAGATGGTTTACAAATACAGGGTTTAACCTTGTTCGATCCTCTACCAGTAGGACGGTGCTCCCTAGAGTGTGATTTTAACAACCCTCAATCTCATTGCTTTGTAACTACCTTACCTGTAACTAAAAAAGAAAAAGTTCAATATCAAACTGGAATATCGAAATTAAATGAAATTTTATCTAAAAAAGAAAAAGTGGAGCCAGAAACACTTTTAGAAAGCCTCGGAATAAAAGTTAATTCTACCTGCAACATAAGCACTTTTAATTTCAGTAATGGCAGATATATAGCAGACGGCAATAATTGCGGATTTAAAACACAATTGTTACCCGGTTTGGACCTAGTTGGTAATTGGGAACAATCACTATCAATGAAACATTTAGCTGAAGAAAAAAATGAAGCTGTACTTACTTTTGATTCAGGGCCTTTCATCTGGTTTGAAGGAAAAGATCCTTCGAGAATAGCAGACATGAATAAAAGATTAGCTGGGGACTTATTAGAATTAGAGTTGACTCAAGATGGAATATACTTAAGTTTACCAAATGCATGTTTAGTCTCTAAGATCATAGAAAAATAACCAACTAAACTGGCTGTCTATGTAAGCGTAATTACCTCAACACATTAATCCGAGGTAATTATGAATAAACTGTATTAGTTCCGACTTAATCTGACACATCGACTTGAAAAGTTGAGAGTTACCCGTTTTTATTAAAGGTGTCGAATCTTTAATTTAAACAAAAAAAGGTAACTC
>NZ_JBHFOM010000075.1:0-4912 GCF_053543955.1 Colwellia sp. E150_009 | reverse complement strand
TTTTTTTGTCGTTCTTTCCGAAAAAAGTCAGACTATGTAAAAACAAGTTAATGTGAGTATTCACACAAATTGCATGATAACTAATTGTTAAAGAACACCTTCTAAAGAAGGCAAGTAAGAATCGCATTCGTTCGTTACTTCGGTATTAACCTTGACTTCGTTGCTGTAGCCCCGAAGCAGGATGCGTATCATACGCTTCCGAGTTTTGATGTCAACGTTTTTTTGAATTTATTTGAAAGTTTTTTCAAACTTCCAAGTTTTCATTTTGAAACGTTAAGTTAGCTTATCTACTCAAATAAGTAGCGAGATAACTTATCAAAACGTCCAGTTGGTTAAGCTTTTTGCCTGAACCCCTTGGAACTGGAGCGCATTGTATAGATTTCTTTTAATAGGTCAAGCATAAAAAGCATCTTTTATTCGTTTTTTTAATATCTCATCTTTAAGCGTTCAAACCGTGAACAATTAAATCAAAAAACAGTCAAATTCGATGCTATTTATATTTACATTGCCAAGCCACCGTCTATTTCAACAACTCGTCCAGTAAAAAACTCATTTTCAAAAATATATTTAGCGGTATGCGCAATCTCTTCTGCTTCACCTAGACGACCAACAGGTTTCATTTTTTCTAACCTATCGCGCATTTCTGGTTTCATTGCATCTGTCATGGCAGTGCGGATCACTCCAGGCGCTATTGCGCCAACACGAATACCGTGACGTCCTAATTCTCTAGCCCACGTGGTTGTCATTGCAACAACACCAGCTTTAGCCGCAGCATAATTAGTTTGCCCTATGTTTCCGCCACGCGCAATTGATGACATATTTACAATAACGCCTGGTTTACCTGATTCAATCATGTGAACAGCCGCTTCTCGTCCACATAAAAACACGCCCGTTAAATTAACATCAATCACAGATTGAAATTGTGCTAATGACATTTTTTTACTAACAACACCATCTTTTGCTTTAACAAACATTCCATCACGTAATATTCCAGCATTATTAATTAAGCCATCAATACCATTAAAATCTTTATTTATTTGTTTGAACGTATTTTCCACTTCTTCTTCATGACTAACATTAGCTAAATAGTATTTAGCGTTAGCGCCACTTTGCTCAACAAGTTTAACAGTTTCTTTCAATAGTTCTTCGTTCAGATCAACTAACGCGATATTAGCGCCACTTTTAGCAAAATTAACAGCCATCGTTCTACCAAGCCCTTGACCGCCACCAGTGATAACAATAGTCTTATTTTCTAAATTCATAATATCCTCTATTGGTCGTACTCATCATTCAATAAGGTTTACTTATTGAATAAGTTAAATATACTGGAAAAATCTTTACTACCATTACCAGATGCTGCATGCATAGCATATAAATTACGAGCTAATGCTCCCATCGGTGTTGATGACTGACAACTGACAGCAGTATCCATAGCTAGGCCAAGATCTTTGGCCATTAGATCTACCATAAACCCACCTTGATAATCATTTGATGATGGCACATTCGCCATTACGTCAGGACAAGGGTTATAAACATCTAATGTCCAGTTACTACCTGAGCTTTTACTCATAATGTTTGATAAAACTTTAGCATCTAAACCATTAGCCAATCCTAGTTGTAATGCTTCGCTTGTTCCAATCATTAATACTGACAACAACATATTATTACAAGCTTTTGCAATTTGGCCTGCACCATGATCACCCGCGTGAAAAATATTTTTCCCCATAGCATTCAAAATTGGCTCTACTTGTTTAAATTCAACATCGCTGCCACCAACCATAAAGCTTAATGTGCCAGCAACTGCACCACCCACACCGCCAGAAACAGGTGCATCGACAAAACCAATTCCTTGTACAGCTAATGCTGCTGCAACTTTACGCGATGTAGCAGCATCAATGGTTGAAGAATCAATAACCACACTGCCTTTAGTAATGTGATTAATCAAACCAGTTTCAGATGATAAATACACACCATCAACATGTTTCCCTGCAGGTAACATTGAGATAATATATTCTGCATCTTTAACACACTCTACTGCACTTGGTTTTGTGCTAGCACCCTGTTCAACAACTTGTGCTACTGCGGTTTCAGACAAATCAAAAACACATACTTGATGTCCTGCTTTCACTAAATTAATGGCCATTGGGCCACCCATATTACCTAAACCAATAAATGCGATATTTGCCATTGTTCTTTCCTTATAATTTTTAAATAATAATTTTATTAAACGTAATTTTTAAGTACCTTTATTAAGTAATTAATGGTCTATATTAGCTAATGGATGTTCTTCTTCTGTCCATTTTGAGACAAAAAACCACTCAACAACTTTTTTATCAACAGAGTCTATCGAGTCAAAATGCCATTTAGGCGAATTGTCTTTATCAATTAATAACGCTCTAATACCCTCACAGAACTCTCCAAACTGTCCTGATTTAACCGACAAAGTTAATTCCATACGAAAACAATCAGCTAGTGATAAAGATTTACCTAACTGTATTTGTTGATATGTAATTGAAGCACTTAGAGCGCTACCATGCTTAAGAGATTTTTGTGCTCGAATGAACCATTTATCATCACATTCAACTGTTAAAATTGAATTAACAGTATCTTTTAAGTTATCAAAATTTGTTACTTGTTTTATTAACGATCCATGCTGACTTAATTTGCTTTCAGGTAAATGTTTATTTGAAACTTGTTCAAAATCACTTAATAACTTAGAAATATTTTCATGGTGTTCTGCTATCGATTTTTGCCAATCTAGTTGGATTAACTGTTCAATAAATGCTTGTTTGCTTTCATTAACTACAAAGTAATCAGCTAAATTACAATATTTAGCATCAGCTGCATTAATAGATGCCCCGGTAAGACCCAAGAATAAACCACAATTATCAGGCATACGGTTCAAAAAATAACTGCCACCTACATCTGGGTATAAACCTATACTGATTTCTGGCATAGCCAGACGTGAATTTTCAGTAACAACACGGTGACTACCACCAACCACTAAGCCAAGACCACCTCCCATTACAATCCCATTCCCCCAAACAATGAAAGGTTTACCGAAGGTATGAATTAAATAATCAAGTTGATATTCTTTAGCAAAGTACTCTTCAATTTCGTGAGAGTAACCCTCAGTATTTTTTTCTTGTGCTGTTGTTGTCATCGCTTGGTAAAGGTTAACAATATCGCCACCTGCACAAAAAGCTTTATCACCTTCACCTTGCAGTATTATTGCCCCAATATCATGTTGTTGCTGCCATTCTTTTAATTGAGAATAAAGTAAATCTATCATCTCACCGCTTAAAGCGTTTAAAGAACGAGGTGAATTTAATGTTGCAACACCTATTTTATAGCCATTATCACAACTAATTTCTTGAAAAGTTACTACTTGAGTCATTTAAATATCCTAATTACTTTCACGAGCATTTACTTAAGCTAATAAGCTGATTTATAAACTTATTTATTTTTCCAAACAGGCTGACGTTTCTCTAAGAATGCTTGTACGCCTTCTGTTTGGTCAGCAGAATCAAATAAATCAACAAATGCTTGTCGTTCTTGAGGTAATGCTTGGGCTACAGGCATGACTCTATTTTTCTGTATAAGCGATTTACACGCTGAAACGGCGACTGGACTTTGTTTAGCAACTTTTGCCGCTAACGCAATTGCTGCTGTTTTACCTTCTCCTTTAGCAACAATTTCTTCAACTAAACCTATTTGTGAAGCACGTTGTGCATCAACTCGCTCTCCACATAAAATCATACGTTTAGTCCAACCTTCACCTACCAAAAGTGCTAAATTCTGAGTGCCACCAGCACAAGGTAATAAACCAACACTTGCTTCTGGTAGTGCCATCACAGCATGCTCTTCTGCAATACGAATATCACATGCTAACGAGACCTCTAAGCCACCGCCCATGGCATAACCGTTAATGGCAGCGATAGATACGCCACGAAAGTCAGATAATGTTTCAAAAGCCTGTCCAAAAATATCACTCATGTTTTTGGCTATTTTCTTGTCGCCACTTGCAAAAACATTTAAATCTGCTCCTGCCGAGAAAAATTTGTCTCCGCTTCCCGTTAACACGAGTGCATAAATATCTCGATCGTCATTTAATGTTAAGACCAAGTCACGCAAATCAGTTAAGCTTTGTTGCGTCCAGGTATGAGCAGGCGGGTTATTAAAAGTTACCACGGCCGTATGTTCGATAACTTCGACCAATAAAAATTGTGATGAATACACTGACATTTTGTTTCCTTTTAGCAATTAAAGCAGTTGTCCTGCCCCTTCTGTTAATAAACGGCGAGCTATAATGACACGCATAATCTCATTAGTTCCTTCAAGAATTTGATGAACACGCACATCTCTAAAATGACGCTCTAATGGATATTCTTTGATGTAGCCGTAACCACCGTGAATTTGCAAGGCAGCATCACATACTTGAAAACCAACATCAGTAGCAAAACGTTTTGCCATAGCACAATAAGCCGTTTTTTCGGGATCATTTTTATCTAATTTATAAGCAGCTAAACGAACCAACTGACGTGCGGCCACTAATTCAGTTGCCATATCTGCTAGTTTAAATTGTAAACCTTGAAATGCTGCAATCGGTTTTCCAAATTGTTCACGTTCTTGCATATAAGTCATGGCAACATTTAATGCTTGTTGTGCCGTACCTATAGAGCAGGTTGCAATATTAATACGACCGCCATCAAGGCCTTTCATTGCCATTGAAAAGCCTTCACCTTCATTACCTAATAAATTTTCAACGGGTACTTTGACATTATCAAACGTGATTTGACGTGTAGGTTGAGCATTCCAACCTAATTTTTCTTCCGCTTTACCATAAATAACACCGTCTAAATCAGCAGGTATTGCTATAGCTGAAATACCTTTAGGCCCAGCTGCTCCTGTG
>NZ_JBHFOM010000074.1:0-5762 GCF_053543955.1 Colwellia sp. E150_009 | reverse complement strand
TTCTCCAAAGTAGAAAATCACGGGTTAAATTTATGTTCACAGAGTCTCTAAAAGGCAAGTTTTAATGTATTATTGTCTCAGATTTCACGTAGCAACGTGTTTTGAGGCTTAATTTTGAATAATTTTTGTGCCTGTTTTTTCAAAAAGAGAAATTATACAGACTCGTTAGTAGTACATTCAGATGAAGAAATGGCACGTTGAATTTAATTCAGAATTTACCGTTACACCCATTAGTTACTGGGTGCATGTGAATCTTGATAATGACATCTGGTCATATGCTAATAAATTCGAACCACCGTTTCCGAAGCCCATTCCATGTAAAGGTTTTCCGTTATTGGTGGTTAATGTTTTAGGCGTACAATTAGAGTTTGCATCTGTGCACGAAGTCTTACATTTTATAGATGTAATTGGGCAGAGGAATATGCCTTCTACAATTGAGCTGTCACGTAAGAGATCTGACGGTTATGGGCCGAATAGGCATTGGCTTAGTCGCTTGCCAGCTAAACTAAAACCTTGGAGTAAGCGAGAAAAGTTAATCCCAGTGATTGAAGCGGCTTTAAAAGAATATAGGCAGGTCTGTCAGTAAAATACTACTAACAAGCCTGTGAACCTCAGGCCAGAATTCCTTGCTTCGCAAGCTGGCCTTGGACTCATTTTCGCTGGCGCTCAAATTCGCCGGTTACAGAATCGTTAGCTTTTACATCATATAAAGGAGTATTCGTGAGAAATTTAGTGATTTTATCAATTGTTTTATTGGCTGGCTGTAAAGCAACTGATTACAACAAAGAGTTAGCTCAAGTAACCAATTGTCCCAGTCAGTTGACATCAACTTCTGTAAATAAAGTTTCGTTTGATAAAAAAACCTCCTTTGAAATAGGTGGAAAAAATAAAAAATGTTTTGTTAATTCTAAGAATCAAAAGCACTTTTATAACAAAGTTTCGGTGCCTAATAACGCAAATTTTTTAGTTGTTAACGCTCATCAAAACGTTGGAATGGATAATAGCTCGTTTTTTAAACCTCAACTATTAATCAAATCTGAAAACGGTTCACTAACTGAGTTAGCACCTTTTAGTGAATTAAAATCATCTACATTCATCGCAGTTCGTTATTACACATATTACTATGATTTACGCAGTATCAAATCAAGAGACATTATAATAACGGCTGATCCAAATAGTGTCGGTAACAACATTCCCTTTGAATATTTAAATAGCCACGACTATGTAACTGTTCACACAGCTAATATGCCATTGTCCGCAGGTGGTATGGTTGATGTGCAGGCTGCATTAGAACTTGAGAATAGTAAAAGCTAACAAAGCTGTTAAACAAGGACAAAAAACAGTTGGCTTTTGCTCCTTCGTCGCTTATTTTAGCCAACATATTATTAGCCTCTTAACGAGGCGTTAAATTTTCAATCGGGTTTAGTGATGAATATTGAGATCGTAGAAAAAGCAGATCACCTTAAGCTGATAGAAGTCTGGGAAGCGTCGGTCAGAGCAACGCATGATTTTCTGGCTGAAGATGATCTACAGGAGTTAAAGCCGTTAATTCTGGAGCAGTATTTTGACGCAGTTGATTTAAGGTGCGCTAAAAACGGTAACGGTGAAATTCAGGGATTCTGTGGAGTACATGACGGTAATATTGAGATGTTGTTCATCTCACCTGATGCACGCGGAAAAGGCATTGGTGCCATGTTGGCGGCCCATGCTATCAAAGAGCAGGGAGCATCAAAGGTCGATGTAAACGAGCAGAATGAACAGGCGGTAGGTTTTTATCAGCATATTGGCTTTAAAGTGGCAGATCGGTCACCAGTCGATGGTCAGGATAAGCCTTATCCGCTGTTGCATATGGCGCTATAAAAATTTAATAAGGCTAGGCACGGCGACGTCTTTTCCGTTGCGGCTTCGCCTTCACTACAAAGCCGCGCGTGCTGGCGGCGTTATGTGTTTCAAGAGTAAGGTGTCAAATTATGGATAATGATGATCAATTAAAAGTAAAAGCCAAAGTAGAATATGATCAAATGACAATGCACCAGAAGGATATTGATGAATTTAATAACCTCGGTTCAAAAAGTGTTGGTATCAAAGATATTTTACAAATACTGGCTCCTTTAGCTTTGCTAATTATTGCCGGTCAATTTTTAAATATTGACTCCGATACATATAAAGTGATGTTCGTTATTTTCACTGCATCTACTTTTGTACAAGGCATGGTTACAGCTGAAAGTAAAAAGGTAAATCGTCGAATAGATTTACTCCTCAAAATACTAAAACAAGAACGTGAGCACAAAAACACATAAATCGGGTAGCCGGAGGTTTCTACCCTCCAGCCCCACACCACCCTGCATGCGGCTCCGCACAGGGCGGTTCATTAACCATGATGGATTTTAATCCAGATATCCCTAAGTGATACTAAACCTGCATTAGCTAAATACTCGTTAAAACGCGTTCGCCTGCTCGCTTAGTTTTCACCAAAATGGTGAAGTCGTCTGCATAACAGGCGAAGTGATGCCCTCGTTTTACTAACGTTTTATCAAGCATGATGTTAGAGAGTAACGGTGACAATGGCCCTCCTTGTGGCACGCCTTGGGTTGGTTTTACTCGTTTACCGTGTTCAACAATTCTTGCGCGTAAGTACCGCCCAATCAGTTTCATCAATACTTTATCTTTTATTTTTAATCCGATTTTATGCATGAGTAAATCATGATTAACTCGGTCAAAGAATTTAGATAAGTCAATATCAATGGCTATTTTACGACCCGATTTAATACCTGTTTGCAAATGTGTTACCGCTTGTGCTGCATTGCAGTTTGGGCGAAAACCATCGCTGTAAGGTGAAAAATGCGGGTCGAATAGTGGATTGAGTACTTGGTGGATTGCTTGTTGGATAAACCTATCGAGTACGGTAGGAATACCCAGTTTTCGCGTGCCACCATCGGGTTTAGGAATGTTGACCCGTAGCACGGGGCTAGGTAGGTATGTTCCTTGAGCTATCTGTGTTTTGATGTGTTCCCAGTTTGCGTTAGCAAAGGCGGGAAAATCATCTATCGTCATCCCATCAATACCTGCACTACCTTTGTTGGCTTTGACTCGTTTCCAAGCATTATCCAAATTAGCAGGGCTTAACAGCTTTTCGATGAGATTTTCATGTAAGGCTGGGGTTGATATGCCATGCTCAATAACATCATTACCTGACGGTAATTTTGATGTATTCAAATGCATAAATGTTCCTCCTTAAGTTAATGTTCAGGCCTTCACCATGTCCCAACCATTACGAAAGAGAGGGGCATTGGCGCTTTTACCTAATATAAAGTGCCGTCTGCTGACTTCTACTTAATCACCATTGACGTTACCATCATTGGCGCTATCGGTTTACATCTCATTCGCTCTTCGTCGTCGATGTATTCAACGAAGCCAAGGCACTTATTAACCAGAGCCTTACTGGTTTAATGCCGATTGCGTGTTAAGCAGATCTCCCCAGATAAGAGCATGTACTTTCTTTGCACTGCTGCATCATTTACGGTGACCATTAGATCACATGGTTTCGTTATGCTTGGCTAACTCACCTCTAGTCTACGCCTCATATGATGTTCTTGTTCATCAGCTCACAAATTTGCTAGCGGCTTCCTTCAGACCATTCTTCGCAGAAAAGCCCTTGCCATTCGCTAGTAGTTAGCGTTTAATAAAACTCATTAAACGGTGATCTTCCTACAGAGGACTTTCACCTCATTAGTTCATGCCCATGCTGGGCGTACCAAGTTGCTTAAAAGGAAAAATAGCAGTTGGCCATCGCTTCGCGATTATAGCCAACCATTATTTTCCTCTTAGCAAAGCGTTGAGGCTGTAGAATTTCTCCAAAGTAGAAAATCACAGGTTAAATTTATGTTCACAGAGTCTCTAAAAGGCAAGTTTTAATGTATTATTGTCTTAGATTTCACGTAGCAACGTGTTTTGAGGCTTAATTTTTAATAATTTTTGTGCCTGTTTTTTCAAAAAGAGAAATTCTACAGGCTCGTTAGCTGTACAAGGAGGTTTCATTGGCAGATTACATAAATAAGAATATTCTAAGCCAAGCTTATATTCACATTGAATCAGAAGTTGCTGAAAATGAGCAACAACTTGAAGAGTTCAAGCAACTGATCACTGATTTTGCTAGAAGCCGTGTGGATTTCTTTTTATCCCCAGATGCACCTATAGAAGTCGACTTTGAAGAAGGCTCCTTAATAGCCAGAATTACGGTTTTAGGCACTATTGGACTATTGCTTCAAGGTATTGCCAATTACAAAAATTTTAGAGAAGGGATTCAACTAATTTATAGCGATGCTAAGCGTGTTACAGACTATGTAATTTCAGAAGGTGTTTTTACCGCTGGCTCAAGGCAACAAAATGTTATTAGACTTGAAGCACGTGTAGGTATTATTGGCTCGATTCAGAAGGTAATTAATCAACTTGAAGGAATTAAATCAGGTGCAAACGGTAGAAAGTTAGCATCTGACCTTGTTGATAAATTAATAGATTCAAATAATGAAATAGAGAAGTTAATATCAAACTTGGCTACTGAATCTGATGTAGAGCTTGTAAAGAAAGGGCTTTTGGAAATAGTCGATGAAATGCCAGAAGAGCCTCAGCCACCCAAAAACAAAATTAATGAAGTAGCTTCGGTGAACTCATATAGAAACCAAAAGAAGAAACTTAGAATTAGGTTATCAAGTACAACAGCTAACAAGCCAATACAGTAACGGGACTGCTAACAGCTTGCTCAGTTCCGCTACGCTACACATTTTAGCAAGCTATTATCAGCCCCTGATTGGGGCGTTGAGGCTGTAGAATTTCTCCAAAGTAGAAAATCACAGGTTAAATTTATGTTCACAGAGTCTCTAAAAGGCAAGTTTTAATGTATTATTGTCTCAGATTTCACGTAGCAACGTGTTTTGAGGCTTAATTTTGAATATTTTTTGTGGCTGTTTTTTCAAAAAGAGAAATTCTACAGGCTCGTTATATTTTAATTCACGGATGGAGAATAAAATGAATGAGGGTATAGATAATTACTCTAGATTAAAAAGCAAAAAAGGACCATGTCCTGCTTGTAGCTTACATATCAGTGTAGGTGATTTAACCTGCGTGCATTGCAATCACAAATTAACATCTGATGAATTAAATATAGTCGAAAGGTATGCTGCGTCACAAAAATTGAAGGGCACTAAAAGAGGATTAATCTTTTTTCCAATTGCCTTATTTGTTATCTATATGATTTTTGCTTTTATTCAGTATAATGAAATATAACACACAAATGAGCCCATCTCCTGTCAATAGACAATAGTGCTCTTTCGGCTACTGCTAGGTAGCTAATTGTTTTCAATCAGTAAATTCGTCTTGTCAGCGGGTCAGCCCCAATTTTTTGGTGAACAAGTTTTTTCCTTGTTGATCTAATATGTAAACATAAAGAATTCTGGCATGTAAGTCGATTCCGCAATAATATTTATGTAAAGTAGTATAGAATTTCATAGAGTCTTCTCCTGTTGGTTTAGTCGCCTTAAAGTTTAGCGTAATGCTAGACTTTGGGGAGGAGGCTCAATTAGTATCAAGGAAATAAAGCAGGACAAAAAACAGTTGGTTTTTGCTCCTGCGTCGCTTATTTTAACCAACTATTTTATTGCCTGCATATTCTCTCCAGCTTTGATCACCCAATTGCATTAACTTTGATCGCTTATTCTCATTAAGCTTTGATCACTAGTATCACTTGTAAATGATCACTTTTGTGC
>NZ_JBHFOM010000073.1:0-5972 GCF_053543955.1 Colwellia sp. E150_009 | reverse complement strand
ATAATCGGACGAGAAGGCACAGTGCTCTTGGGTATCTAAGCCCAGTTAACTTTGAACAGCAAAATGTCGCTTAATGAAGTGTCCAGTCTGGCTGGAGCAGATCAGTATTGTGGATAATGGGACTTTACTCATGTCTTTATTAACCTAGTAGAGAAACACAGCCAGCGTTTTCACGCTGGCATTAGTCAATATGGGGAAAGATTAACGTAGAGAGAAAGCCTGAACTTTATGAGCGTCAATTTACTTGCACGTGATGTAGCCAGTCGTGGAGCGAAAAAGAACACCAAAACTCATTCTCTTGGGAGTCGTTAACGCCATCATCAAAAAGATAAAGCATTAACGATACGTCTTCGGTAACCGTCTTAAAGCTAGACTTATGTACAGCAAAAACGACATTTAGAATATCGTCATCACTTTCAATTTGACTTACGAACACTTTTGAAAAAGTTGCTTTGATTGCGAAACCATCACTCAGTTTTTGATGCGATAGAAGCACAAGGTTCATAGACTGAGCGAACGCAAGACAAAGATCGAGTGGGGTATTCACATGTAAATTTCTTCCGTTTAAACGGAGGTTTGGCGTATTTGAACCAGCATGATTGAATGAATAGAAATGAGAGCTAAACTGTTTTTGGTTGGTTTTAATGCTTTCCATGATAAATCCTCAATAAACTTACCCCACCGAACTCGTTTATTGTAGATTTATTTTATGACACGTCGGGGTGTTTAACGTGTCTGCAATTAAATTATAATCGACGGTTTTAAAAGTCAATGGATTTTTTGCAACAAAGAAAAATAATGAAATTTTAATTATTTAATCATCCGCATCGAGTTCTTCATAATCGACAAGATGCATGTTTCTATCAATCCGTTTTAAATCTTCAAAAGCAAAAAGCTTTTTAGCAAGCCTAAGTGTATCGTAAGGTTCGCTGGTATTTGCCAAGATGGTGTCTTTGCTGTGAGGAACGTGGACAAACTCAATGCTTCCAAATCTTGTTTTATAAAAGCCTGATGTACCTGTTGTTGCCAGAATCAAAACCATTGGCACCTGAGAGATCACACTCCACCTGGATAGGGCATCTTCGAACGAGATGTAACACAGCTCACCTTCGCGTAAGGATAAGGCCAGTTGGTCAAAAAACTCAGGAGGCAGCCTCGAACGTAGGTAAACAAATCGTTCATAATCGATGTTGATGATGTAGTCATGCTTTGCGATGATCTGCTCGATATCATTACTTCTAAAGATTGAGCAGATCTCTTCACGTTTATAGATAAACTTTTGAGTACGTCGATACTGCATTTCGAAAATCATTTTCATGGATTAAAAGTCACAATGATTTAAACAGAGCTGAATGATTGCATATTAGTTTGCAGTGAATCAAGTGACGTAACATCACGATGATAAATATAATACAGATGGATACGCATTTGGGTTTAGACTGATGTTATACTTTCTATATTGACTGTTCGTTTTATAATTCCTCTGGCAATCAAAACCAAGTTTAGATAGAAAGTTGTTTATCGCCCGTGTTCGATAACTTTTAGACGGTGGTTCGCAAGTAATGGGCTTTAACATTGTTTTCATGCTACTTAGTTTTTTACAGAGTTTAGAATTGCTATTTAATATCTGATTAATGACATCATAAGCATGATAATAATTTGACGTAGTTATCGATTGATTCTGGTTGATATTGTTAATAGAGATTTCTAACGTTTTAAAAATAATATCTATCAGTTCATAAAGGTCGTTGTAGGGCGTTTTCATCGTGCGCCATTCCATATATTTCTGTAAATGTTCGAGTAAAGAGGCTTGGTTTCTAGAAAATGAAATCGCCTCATTCGTTAGAGAATCCATTGGGATGCACAGTCTTTCAGAAATCACTCTTTTTTCTGCTGCACAGAGTTGTAAGTTATTCGCTTGGCCTGAATGGATGACTTGATTTGCTTCATTCAGGTCACTAACGTGCTCGGGTGCCTTGTAGATAGATTCGTTGACAGAGGCTTTGTAAGCTTCTGTAATTTGCTTTTGCAACAAGGATTCACGGTAACGTTGTGCTGCAGAACACTCTTTGATTTTAACTCGAAAACCTAAACCTTCAGCCGTACGTTGTAGAGATAACGGCATATTGTGACGCGTATGTGTGGAAATATGATGGATAAGGTGCTGCATATACTCAAAAGAAAAGGACTTGTTGAGTGGCTCACCATTGGTATTCATGTTTTTGTTCTGATAGCAAGTCACATGGTCTTTCTGTACAGCGAAAATAATTTCTTTGGCTTGGCGAAACCTGCGTCCCATTTGTATCAGTTCTTTGGGCATGAGTATGCTATGTGATACCACCAAAACCTTGTCGGTGTAATTCGCCTCGATACTGACTGCTGAATCAATATAAGGTGAGTACAAGATTTTTTTGTACAAGAAGCACGAATCGTTTGGGTTGGCTAAAAATTTCTTCACGGCATCTTTGTTACGGGTATCCGCCGTAATCACGAGGTATCCAGCTTCTAGCGCTTTTTCAGCGCAGCCTTTACCCGAAGATTGAAAACCCATCGAAAACAAATATTGGTACAACGCTTCTTTCTTATCGAAAGCCATCACTTTATAAGGATTGTGTCCACCCCCGATTTCGTTCAGTACTTCGTCTCTATTCGTGATTGTGATATTGATGTCGGAGTATCTTCCGCCTTCTACTTTATACAGCTGATAATCTTTAATTCCTGTAGATGCTATCAATTGGCCTGTGATGCAGTTTGTGCTGTCTGCATCCATCATGATGACATGTTTAGCATCAGTAATGACCGTTCTTATTGCATCAAAGGAGTTTGCTTTCAGTAAATCACTATTGTAATGACTGCCATCAATGGATATAAATCCTTTTTCACTTTCATCGAAGATAACTAAATCACAGCGGAGTACATACTGAAGCATCTTAGGCAGCGAGTTAGTCGTTGAAACGATGAGCTGTGCATTCTCAAGCTTCTCTAGCGATTGGGTATTGTGGCTTGCTTGCTTCGCATGTGGTAAAAGCTTTGAAATCTTATTGTTCATGTTACTATTGATGGCATCCTTGTGGGAAATGGTAGCAATTTTTAAGTTTGGATTGGCCTTAAGTCGTTGGCGAAGATAATGGTCAATGACGTAGGTGGTTTTTCCAACACCAGTTTCAGCAGAGATAACATTAACGCGGTTTAACGCTAACTCGATTTGGTTTAAACAGGAAACTTGTTTAGCGCTTGAAAAATCCAGGGAGAGTTTGATTGCTTCCACCTCTTGTTCATTGATGGACGTTAACTGACGGACAATTTCATGACTACTGATGTTGAAGAGTGTTGAAGCGAAGAATATTACGGATTCAATCGATACAAATGCGCTGTGAACTGCCTGTTTGAGTTGTTTTAGAGCATGTTCTATTAACTCACTATTATTATCGGTTAATCGGCATGCATGAGAAATAAGGTACACCTCTTGAAGCAAAGGTATCATGTTAAGTGAATCGATGGAATGGCCTGAAATTAACAATTCCTTTTTAAAATGAATGGAAGTGGCTATAGCATCAATCATATCTTGTACGCTAGTAGACGCATAAATCGCTATCGAGCTAACCCAGTTTTGGTAAACAGGGATAGTAGAGAGTACTTCACTCGGAAGTTTCATGGCTAAATCATCACGGGTATTAGTACTTGTTATAATATCATTTCCATTCTTAGTGACATGTAGTTTGATGTTTTTAAATTCCGTTGCGCCACTAATATTTTTATAAAAATATTCCATTGTTTTTTCTCAATTAATTAGTTTTATAAAATTCTAATTAATAAGTAATGATAAGATCAATAAATTTTTTAAGTTTTTTATCGATATTGATTTATGGTTTGTATTTCAGTTGTTTAAATGATTTGGTTTTTATATTTAATTTATAATATATCAGAGTATTTAAATATAAATAGAAAATGAAAATAATTTAGATGTGTTTAAGATATTTGTTTTGAAATATCCATCTCATGGATAATAAGGCTGAACCTGTAGCTAAGTTCGCTTCAAGAAGGAGAGGTGACTTAAGTGGTATGGGGTTATAAAAATGGGGTAGGTCACATTTAATATGTAAAATAAATGAATGTGTGGGCACTGAGCCAACAGTCCTAACCTGAGAGTCTAACGTAACATCTCAACATCGAATGCTGCATGCGTTAGCATGCTAAACGTATTAGTGATTCAATTGAACGTCAATTCACCATTACAATGTAAACCGCGAATGTGTCCACTTCTCTAAGGTATATATAATAATATAAAAGGAGAAGTGGACACTCAACATCAAGCGTTAAATCGATATCCCACCTCAAAGCTACCATACTCTTGTCGATATACTCGCTCTTCGAGCGAGAAGTTCAATTGGGTGGTTACTTGCCAATAAACAGATATTAGTTGTTCCAACAATGAACTCGTGGTTAACTAAATTCGTTTAAAATAGTTGTGCTGGTCAACGCCGATGAAGTCTTAATGGTATTTAGCCTTAGTTTCCTTAGGCTCAAGATTACTATCCTAAACAACTTCATCCGTTTTAAAATCTTTCTTAGTAAGACTGGTGCCATTGTCACTATTGTACTTTTCTATTGCTGCCGCCAGCTCGCGTGACGCTTTACCTTGAGACCTTTCTTTAAAAATCTCGTCCCCTACTTTAAATTTGACGAGTGGCGCTCGCTTACGCTGAGTGGTGGCAGAAGATTTCGAGCCAGACAAACTCTTTTGCTTGTGGGAAAGTTCCTCAGGGATCTCAATACCAACGGCTTTCAACGCTTGTATGGCCGTCTCAACTTTTTTAATCTCTTCAGCAGATTTTAGTTCTTCTATGATATATCCAACTCTATCACAGATAGCTTCTAGCTCGCCAAGAGATAGCTGCAACCCTCTGATATTATTGCGATTACTAAATATTTCTATTGCTGCTTCTTGCTTTTCAGTAAGTGTCATTAGGTTTTTATTCCTATTAAATTTGCAATGGATAGAAACCTAATTTTAAACGAAACTAAAAAAGAGTGTTAGTTTTTAATAATTAAAAATATTTTTCTTGATTTATATTTTTAATTTTATATTTACAATGGGGATTTAATGTGGTTTATTAAATCCATATTAAAACATTATCTGGAGTTTAAAGCGATGAGTTTAAAACGACGTAAATACGTGTATAACAATCCTAATTTGAAAGTTATAAAAAAACCGTTAAATGATAATTTAAACCTAATTGAGGATTTAAGAGGGAAGAATGTTCTAATCTCAGATAGCGAAGCTTTACAAAAAGCAAACAGTTTAACTGTTGAAGATCAACGTCAGATTTTTAAATCAAGATCATCAAACCCCAGCAACTGTTTTTCTGGCCACAGGTCTTTTGGTCAACGTAACGCTAGAACCAGCGAGTATCAATCAACTTCCCCAAAACAAACTGACAAAGAGTCTCGGGTTCCTGGTCTCTTTGGTTGTAATCGCTATAAATCAAAGAGAATCCAACAAGTAAAAGACACTGAAAGTTTTTGCTTTTTTTAAAATGAAGTAGGGGGAGGGGATGAATAAACAGCATCAATGCGAGCATATGCCGCAAGAAGTTCAAGTGTATTGCACAGATCATTACACAGCGGATAAGAAATGGTTTTTGTTTATCTCTGAGATAGCAAAAGAGATGGATCTAGAACTAAGCCATGAAATTAATGAAGTCGGTGAGTTGCTTTGGCAAACCGCGTTTAACATCATTCATTGTCCTTATTGTGGCTTAAAGCTAGAATGATCTGCTCCAGCCAGACTGGACACTTCATTAAGCGACATTTTGCTGTTCAAAGTTAACTGGGCTTAGATACCCAAGAGCACTGTGCCTTCTCGTCCGATTATAATCAACCTCTATGTACTCGAAGATCGTTTGGCGCATCTGGTCTCTCGTCATAATTGGCTCATATTGTATCGCTTCCACTTTCATAGAATGGAAGAA
>NZ_JBHFOM010000072.1:0-8424 GCF_053543955.1 Colwellia sp. E150_009 | reverse complement strand
ATGCGGCGGACACACTAGATGTCATCTAACGAATAAGGCACCGCAGTCGCGCAAAGTCATCAGGGCCACGACGTATGCGAATCGTCGATAAGTAGGCCGAATGTAGAGCGGCAGTCCAAAATCCATCAACATAAGTTTAGCGGATGTTTGACAACCGGGGGAATCCATGTAGCCCTGTTAAGGGGTGAGCAACGCAATACAAAAGCCGCCGCATACCACCTTAAACACTAAAACTAACGCATAGTGAAAATGCCACGCGTTGCGAATCCCTCTTGAACAGTTTGTTAGCTGAATTTCTTAAGGTTTGCTTCCAACTGCTCTCGTAAGCCTTGATTTTCTTGCTGAATCCAATATTCCACTATTTGGTTTTCACTGACTCGGTACACTGCGCTTCCTACTGTAGAAAGTTCTAGACCTGTCGGTTCATAACCATAAATGACTCCCTCATGACGACCGTCTTGACGCCAACGTACGTAGACCTTTTGACCTTGAACTAAAAACTCTTCTATTGTGAGGTCAAAATTACCGTAAGCTTCTAGAAATTCTTCAACGTGTTCACGATAGTTTTCAGGAGTTCTCTCAATTGCTTCTGAGACTCCGGAAACAATCTGATGCGCTACAACTACTGGGGCTAGATACTGGTTTACTAAGTCTGGATTTTTCCCTGACCTTACTTGTTCGATAAAACCTCTAACCACTTCTTCCACTGACATCAATTATTCCTTCTATTCTGCTAACGCCGCGTTAAGTGGTGAACAACGCAGCCCACTTAACCTAAGCCATTGCACCGTAGACACTTAAGCGAAATTAAACCAAAACTGCCAAGCGTTGTGAATCCACCTTAAACGCTTTGTTATGTGTTTTTATCTTCACCAATGGATAAATCTAACTTACCTTCTCTGTAGAGCTTCCATTCTTCCCAAGCTTCGGGGGCATAAATGTCATGATAACCTCGCTGCTTTAGAAATGCAGGCATGCCAGATAGAGGCTGGCTTACTTTTGTTGCTTTATCTCTTATTCTCAAAACTTCATTTTCTGAAAGAGGCCGCTTTGCAATTTCTTCTGCTCTGGTTAACAAAGCAACGAGAGCTGGAATATAAACATCCACTAACTTTTCTTGATTCATACCTCAAAATCCTTTTACACATAACGCCCAATTAAGGGGTGAGCCACGCTACCACTACACTCAATTTGGACGCCGTAAACACCTAACTTCACCCGAACCCAAAATGCCAAGCGTGGGGAATCCCTCTTAAATTGTTTGTTATGTGCGTGGTAGATTAACCTACTGTTTTGGTTCAGGTAACACTGGAGGAGTACTGTCCATGTAGGTTAAAAAGTTCTCCCAAACCTCATGAGTTCTTTGCTTAGTTAGCTTAGTTTTACATGAAATTGCCATAACACCTCGAATAGTGCCATCACGCCATTGCGTATATACAGAATCACAATGAGATGACATATATGCCTGCCAGTCAGCTTGAGCAACTTTGATTGCTTTAACTAATTCTGGGTCATACGAATTATGTTCAAGGCTAGCGTCCAAATATTTCGAAAGATCTTCTTTTGCTGATTCGAGTTCTATTGATGCACACTGGTTAATTTGGAGTGTATTTAAAGCATTATCGCAATCTATCGGGGCACTTTCACCTGCAATAGAAGTGATAGAAACCAAGCAAGATAAAGCTAAAATTAGTCGATTTTTCATTATTTTCCTCTAAAGCACATAACGCCCAATTAAGGGGTGAGCAACGCTACCACCCAAACTTAAAGCATTGTGCCATAAACACTAAATTTGAAGTAGAACCAAAAATGCCAAGCGTTGGGAATCCCTCTTAAATTGTTTGTTATAACGCTGTTTTATGACTTTGATTTTTCACCAAGATACTGAGAAAACCTCAAAAGGTAGCCATCTGGGTCTTGCACTAGAAACTCCCGTTGACCAGATAAATTATCATCAACATCGTACCATGTGTCTTTTTGGTCTTTGAATAATGGCACACCAGCTGAATCCAAACGGTCATAAACTGGCGCTATATCTGAAAGCTCGATTTGGAAATTTACACCGCGACCAAGCGGAGTTTCTAGAGTACCTGTAACCCACGCATCATCGTGAATTTGCTCTAACATGATTTGCACTTGTTCAAATTCAAGATAAACAAAATCTGGTGATTTCCTTTGGCTTCTGACTTTGAACCCTAAAATTTCACAGTAGAAATTCAGTGATTTTGAGAAGTCTGATACCGACAATTCTGGCACCATTGGATTCCAATATTCTTCCATATCATTCCTTAATATGTGAGATGAACTCTACTGCGTTATAACGCCGCGTTAAGGTGTGAGTAACGCAATACCGATGTCACCGCACACCACCTTAAACACTAAAACAAACGCATAGTAAAAATGCCACGCGTTACGAATCACTCTTAAACGCTTTGTTATGTGAAATTTTTCCCACTTGTTCATTTACATAAGACTCTAGATTTTCTGTATGTTCGTAGTAAATACCTAAAATATGAAGAGCCTTACTTATTGATTCTTTGTCCACTTTACCCGCAATATTATCTTCTTCACCACGAGCTAGAGGAAACAAGTCATCAACACTTACTTTAAGTTCGGCTAGTCCAAAGAAAAGTGTGTTGTAATATCTTCGGTTCGTTTGCGGTTTCTTACAGACACTTTCGAGTCGTGCACCATGCACTTGCAGCATATTTAGCACTTTTGCCAAATAATCACCAACTTCGGGAGTTGCATGCCGAATACACTCTTGAAACGTTTCGAAATGAGCGTCACTCAATTTAGGCACCGTAATTTCTGACATTTCGGAGCGATTTTTACTATGGTAATACGCACCTTGGAGGCACCTTGCGCTTTCACTGAGATACTGACACAAATCATCTAACTTTTGAGGTAAGAGCGCTCTTGACGCTACAAAATCTCGTTGTCTTTGTTTTTCAACTGCTACGCTGGAAATGTTAAATGCCGTTATACTCGAAAGGAAAGCAAGTACACCTGTATTCAAAGTTTGCCAATCTAACCAAACACCATGGACATAATCCCAATCACCATAAAACCATGGCACTACACACATAAAGACAAAATAGATAATGATCGAAGGTACGCCTACATAATTTAATAGCCCAACATAAAACTTAGGCTTGAAAAGACCAAACCGATACAACGAAATTCTCCCATTTCACATAACGCCCGCATAAGGGGCTAAATAATAGTTGGCTATAATTTAGCGAGGAACGAGCGACAAGCCAACTATTATGTGTCCCATTACTTAATGCGCTTGTTATATAGCATTGTACTCATGATTAAGTAACCCTAACTTTAAATCGTTGCACCAATTGCCACCTAATTTAAAGTTATCTCGAATTGTACCTTCATGAGTAAAGCCCAAAGCTTTTAGTAAATTAAATGACGGGGAATTACCTTCAGTGACAGTTGCGATCACTTTATGGAAGTTACATTGATTAAATGCATATTCAATAACGGCTTTAGTTGACTCTTTGCCATACCCTTTGCCTTGAAATTTTGGACTTAGAAAGAAACCAAGTTCAGCCTGTTGATATGGTTCCCACTCAGGAAAAAAGCCAGTTACGCCAATTTTATTCCCAGTTGCGTGTTCAATGATTGTTAAAGTTAACCATTGATTTGAAGTCTTTTTCCATTCACCTAAGCGAGAATTAAAGCGTTCACTTATTTCAGATTCGGTAAATGGATCGCTGACATATTTGAGTACACCGCTTGATTGATGAAGTTCCTCAAAAAATTCCCAGTCATCTTTACTAATTGGTTTTAAAGTCAACCTTTGGGTTTCAATTTGCACTGACTTTCCTTTGCTATATAACGCCCCAATAAGGGGCTAAAAATTGTTTGCTAAAATGTGTAGCGAAGCGAAACCGAGCAAACTGTTTTTAGTCCCGCTTAATTGGCTTGTTATATGTACATTACTCATTTTATTGGATTTTTATTTAACCGTAGTTTTGTTTTAACTACAAGAATTAATGTAGGAAGTTGTAATACCAAGAATGAAAACCCTAAGCCTTTAACTGAAAATTCAGCTGACCCAGTAAAAATAAGAACCATTGATAAAACAAGCCAAATTACAAAGAAAAATAAGCTGTAACCGATCAATGATTTGAATACTATTTGATTATCTGGCGACATACTTTCCTGTACATATAACGCTAAGCTAAGTAGTGAGCAACGTAATACGAAGCCACCGCATAACACCTTAAACACATAAATCAACGCATACTAAAAATGCCACGCGTTGCGAGTCTGCCTTAAGCGCTTTGTTAGCCCTTTGCCCAAATTTGGTACGTGTAATCAATATTTGAACTGAAACTTTGCTCAAATGTTTGCTTGAAGCCCTGTGGAACTGGAGGAAAAAACACATCGCCAGAGATATGCTTGTGAATCACTGAAAGATGGATAACATCTGCTTGATCGATTAAAGCTTTATATATTTCACCACCACCAGAAACAAAGATATGTGCTGTCGCATTGTTTAGGTAAGCTAATGCCGATTCAACACTTGCGAAATACACAACATCAGGGTCATTCGAGATAATTTTAGAACGAGTAATCACTGCATATTTTCTATTCGGAAGTTTACCCATTGAGTCGAAGGTTTTACGACCAACTAGAAGCCATTGATTGTAAGTCATTGCTTTGAATAGGAGCTGCTCGCCTTGTACATGCCAAGGTATATCCAATCCAGAGCCAATTACTCCATTCTTTGAAACAGCTGCCATAAGAGATATTTTCATTTTTCCTCCTGAGGGCTAACGCCGCATTAAGGTGTGAGCGACGCTTGGCTATACTTGAGCGAAGCGAAAGCGCCAAGCGTTGCGAATCACTCTTAAATGCTTTGTTAAATTTTTTCTATCAGCGCGTCTAAATGTTTATTAAACCGCTCACTCATTTGAGCTATCGTGCATAATTTCTCCTTTTGAATTTCACCTAATAGTATCTTTGCTGTTCTTTGCATTTGCATAATATCTGAAGGAGACAAAGGTGAATCCATTAGTCCAGCTTTAAACGCCTTTTTAAAGTGCCAATGATTGAGATATATGAATGAATAAAATTCATCTTCGTTTTCTGCTGCAAGCAACTGTTCAATCGGTAAATTTCGAAACTTAATCAATTTTTCTTTATAGCTTTCGGGTGTATTGCACAACTTCTCATAACTGTCGAAATGAACAGAGTCATAACTTTCGACAACCTCACCTTTATGCTTATTTGTTCTAACACCAATATTCATTGGTGATATTTCACACTCCCACCACTTAGAAAACAATGATGGATATAAATCTAGCTCTAGCAAAGTATTAACCGAGTTAAATTCTTTCAACTCTCTATAGAATTTAATATCACACGAAATCCCATGAAAATTAGCATAACTTTCAGAAATAGCATCCAGTAGATTCATGGAAAAATCAAATATCAAAGAATATACATCAATAACCTCATTAAATGACTTACTTTTGTCTCTTGTTTGAAACTTAACTTTAAATAACCATCTTCTGCTGATGCCTAAACATTCATTTAATGCTGCATGTTCAAGATCCATGAATGCAATACTATGGAAAACCAATAAATCATGAAAAACATCACGAGTATTTTTCATGGCTAAGTCCCATGAATAATTACCGGGACTAGCAAGATCACCCATACCAATTTTAACTACATAGTCATGACTTGAACGAATACGGTAAAGACCTGTAAGTATTGATTCCTTTGGAAATATGAGCGCTTGGTGTGCACTCATATCTCTCAATTTTTTTAGAATAATATAACTATCACTATTTTCAGAAATATAATCCTTGATTATTTTTTTCTGCCAGCCCGGAGCGTTTTTTTGAAGCGTTTCTACAAAAAACAGTAATGATCTAAGTGCATTGTTTAAATTTAAGATGAACAGTTTCGGGTTGTGATACGAAGAATCCAACGCATTCTGATTTTCAAAGACTATTTCAATATTTTGTACTAGTTCAGCATGCTCATTAGCCATTGACTCAAAAAATAGAGATTGTTTTTCTAACTCAAACACTACTTTGCCCTCAAAAAATTTAACGCTAAGCTAAGTAGTGAGCAACGTAATACGAAGTCACCGCATAACACCTTAAACACAGAAATCAACGCATACTAAAAATGCCACGCGTTGCGAATCTGCCTTAAGCGCTTTGTTAGTTTGCCACCACGATGAAGCCAGATGTTTAGCGCCAAGGTGCTGAATTAGCAATGAAACTACTGACTTTGAATGCAAAAGTAAAACGGACAGCTCAGAATTTAAACCCAACCAACAAAACGCACTTGGCTAAGAAGCGACATACGACAAATGACCACGGTTTGAAGCGCTTTAACTGACAAAGGATTCGTTCGACTAACCTAACAACCAAGTGCGACCAAGCTATTTATGAGCACCTTAGCCGCCAAGGCAAAGAAAACGCACCAACGAATTAACAACAATGTTAGAGCCAGTAAGTGACCCACTCGCCGCAAACGCTTCCAATATAGTGCCACCGGAAAGTTCGTGAGATTAGAAAGCGAACAGGTGAATAGCTAGAACGCAGAACAAGGCTCTTAGACCACAAACGCTTTTCTGCCCTTTGCAAACTAACGCCGCGTTAAGTGGTGAGCAACGCAGACCACCACACTTAACCCATTGTGCCGTAATCACTTAAGCTGAATCAAACTGAAAATGCCGAGCGTTGGGAATCCGCCTTAAACGCCTTGTTAAATTAATTTTGCGTAAAAATACCCAAATGCGATAACGAGCGCGATTAGACAAAGTGTTAATATTTTAGTGTATTTTAATAGTTTTTTATTATTAGCATCTAGTGACTCTATTAGTGTTTCAAGAGAAGATTGATTACCTTTACATGAGCAAATAACCTTTCCCTTCTCCTTTGAAAACTGCTCTGAGTGGTTCGCAATAATACTACCACCCGCCCCAGCACACGCATAGATAGCCAAATTCTTGAATATTAGCAATTTATCTAAAATGTCTTGAGAGTATTCCGCAGCATATGGCTTGTCATAAAACATGATTTTTATAAAAAACTCACTCCAAAATATTCCAAACAAGATGAGAGCTATACCTTTTTCTAGGCGATTAAGATTTGATTCAAGTAACTTGTAAAATGCGTAGATAAACACGCAAAGTGATATCAATAGACCCCAACTAAAGTATTTAAGAGCCATCGATACCAATAAAGCGATCACTGCCAATATGGTCGCAAAGACTTCTAGTTTTGTCATATTCCCTCGAATTAATTTAACGCCGCATTAAGGTGTGAGCAACGCCACCACAAAACTTTACCATACCACCGTAAACACGAAACCCAACGATGACACTAAAAATGCCAAGCGTTGGGAATCACTCTTAAATGCTTTGTTATGTGCAATTTGCTACTTGATTTCGTATTGAGGTAAACCTTGCCAACCATCAACATGAGAAACAGTTCGATATATTTGATTACCCTTTATTTCATACTGAGGTAACCCTTGCCAACCATCAACATGGGAAACAGTTCGATATATTTGATTACCTTTTATTTCGTACTGAGGTAATCCTTGCCAGCCGTCAACATGGGAAACAGTTCGATATATCTTGTCCCCCTTGATTTCAAACTGAGCTAAACCTTGCCAACCATCAACATGCGAAACTGTACGATAAATCTTTGGCATACATCATTCCTATTTGATTAAACCTAAGAACTATATGGGGATTATGATTTTGATAATCAACCTTGCACATAACGCTAAGCTAAGTAGTGAGCAACGCAATACAAAGCCACCGCATACCACCTTAAACACATAAATCAACGCACACTAAAAATGCCACGCGTTGCGAATCTGTCTTAAGCGCTTTGTTAGTTTGCCACCGCTATGAAGCCAGAGGTTTAGCGCCAAGGTGCTGAATTAGCTATGAAACTACTGGCTTTGAACGCAAAAGTAAAACGAGCAGCTAAGAATTAAAACCCAACCAACAAAACGCACTTGGCTAAGAAGACTTTCGTAGATGCCGACAGCCACAAATGCAATGTTCAATGCTCACACTTAACTTCCAAAACCAAAGAAGCAGCGCGCAAGAACATTGAGAAATGAACCTTACTAACACGAAAGCATTGAATAACACGAAAGCCAATTAACCGAAAAACTGGCTACGCGAGATGCCTATTTCGATGGAGAGTCTTTGGGAAATAACAGGTGTATAGCTAGAACGCAGAACAAAGCTTTTAGACCATAAATGCTTTTCTGCCCTTTGCAAACTAACGCTAAGCTAAGTTGTGAGCAACGCAATACGAAGCCACCGCATAACACCTTAAACACATAAATCAACGCATACTAAAAATGCCACGCGTTGCGAATCTGTCTTAAGCGCTTTGTTATATGTTTGGTTACACCTTA
>NZ_JBHFOM010000071.1:0-10119 GCF_053543955.1 Colwellia sp. E150_009 | reverse complement strand
TGATAGTGTAGCATTTGTTATGTGAAAGTAGGACATTACCAGGCTCCAAATACAAGAAAGCCCGATTCGAAAGAGTCGGGCTTTTTTACGTCTGCAGGAAAGTGAAAGTATTAGCCGTCAGTCGTCAGCTATCAGCTGCACAGCGTTAACCTGACCACCGTAGCATGGGTTGAGTATCTAGAACCCCATGGGCAAAATAGCGCACCGACTCTAAATACAAGCAAGCCCGATTCAAAAGAGTCGGGCTTTTTTACGTCTGCAGAAAAGTGAAAAACAAATGTAAAAGGTTAAAGGTATTAGGCTAAAGGAAGATAATTGATCAGAGCCGATTCCAGGACATACTACTTTGCTGTCGCTTCGAAGTAGCACACCGACTCCAAATGTAAGAGAAGTGCAAAGCATCCGGCTTTAGGTAAAATAAGCCCTGCTTTACGCTGACCTCCTATTAACTTCTCTTGTATGGTTATCCTCGTTATATAAAATTAATAGCTCCTTAAATAAAGCCTTATAGATTACATAACTATGTTTTACTTGAAAAAGAATTTATAAAGCCCAAAATGAAATTAAGTATTCTTATTAAATTGAGCTGTTTATGTCATTACTACTAACGCCACCTAAGTGCGAGCAATTGACCTATTTGTCAAAACAAATAAAAGGGTATGAAGAACAAGCAGTCCATGCTACCGGCGCAGACCTTTACACGCTGATACAGCGTGCCGCGGAGGCAGTTTTTTGCTGTTGGAAAACCTTTAATGCAAAACAAACGTTAGTTATTACAGGTAATGGAAATAATGCTGGAGATGGTTATGAGGTAGCTCGGTTAATCAAACAAGCAGATCGGCATGTAGTTGTTTGCGCGATTAATCCGAGTAAAGCCTTATCCGGAGATGCAGCAAAAGCACAAAAGCAATGGGTTGATTCCGGTGGTGAAATTTGTAACTTTAACGCTGATGCACTCGATGAGTGTGATGTGATAATTGATGCACTACTCGGTACTGGTCTTGAGAATACGGTACGCGATAATGTTGCTACTATTATTAAAGCGGTAAATGAAAGCACTAAACCAATACTGAGTATTGATGTGCCGTCAGGTATTAATGCAGATACAGGCTGTCCTCAAGGAACAGCCATTATGGCCACCAAAACAATGACATTAGTTGGGATAAAGCAAGGACTCACCACGACTAAAGGAAAGCAGCATGCCGGGCAGTTGTATTTCGACGAGTTAGGTATTGGCGAGCAATTTATGAAACTAGCCACCCCTTCTGCTCAGATTATCAATATAGACTGCTTTAAACCTTTGCCTGAGCGCTCAGTGAGTAGCCATAAAGGTAGTCATGGAAAATTATTATGTATAGGAGGAAACCACGGCTCTGCAGGAGCTATTAGATTAAGTGCTGAAAGTGGATTAAGGTCTGGTGCTGGAATGGTAAAAGTGTATACCCATGAACATGCCGTTTTACCTGTGAGCATCGGGCGACCAGAGCTTATGGTAACTAGTGAACACTTGGATGATGCCCTAGCATGGTCAACGTGTGTAGTTATCGGTCCAGGTTTAGGCCAAGATGAATGGGCCCAAAAAACCTTTGATCAGGCAATCCGTTATTGCCAGCAAAACAATATCCCTACTGTTATTGATGCAGACGCCTTAAACTTATTAGCTAAGCAATCATCTTCTCATAAATTAAATAATACCGTGCTAACGCCTCATCCTGCAGAGGCTGCACGGTTATTAAACTTAACTACCTCTGAGGTTGAGTCTGATCGTTTTTATTATGCTCGACAATGTGCGACTAACTTCGCAGCGACCTCTATATTAAAGGGCGCAGGTACGCTAATCGATAATACCGAGCATACTTGGATATGTGAAAATGGTAACCCTGGTTTGGCTGTAGGAGGAAGTGGTGATGTGCTTAGTGGTATAATAGGGGCGTTAATGGCTCAAGGATTAAATACCAGTGAGGCAGCATGTTATGGCGTTGTGTTACATGCAAAGGCGGGTGATAGAGCCTGTGAACAATCAGGGCAAAGAGGAATGTTAGCCAGTGACTTATTTGCGCATGTAAGAGCACTGATCAATCATAAATAGTAAAAGCAGCAGTGACTGGCTGTGCTAGCTAATGTCTTCGCTGCTTGTTTTGGCTACTATCTGTGAAGCTCACCAGCTCTTTCAGGCTGATAAGTAACTTCTTTGATGGTTACTGTTACTAATCCACCGCCAGGCTTTGGCCATTCAATTTGATCTCCTTGTGAAAGGCCAAGTAATGCACTACCTATAGGAGCTAAGATTGATATTTTGTCGCCAATTGAGTCAATATTTTTTGGGTAAACAAGCGTTAAAGTAAACTCTTCGCCTGTAGATTCAACAACAAAGTTCACAGTTGAATTCATGGTTACCACGGTTGAGGGAACTTCGTGCGGCTCAACTATGCTGGCTCGTGCAAGTTCTGCTTCAAGTTCTTTTTCACCCGCAAAGCTGTTTGCAGGCAACGACTCCATCAGTGCATACAACCTATCTGCATCCAGCGATGAAATGATAATTTCAGGTTTTGTATTCAACTTAATATCCTTAATCATGTTAAATAAAATTTACTCTGGTATAGCTTGCAGGAACTCAGTTGCATTGGAATACACTGAGTTAATTTTATTGTTGTTTAGTGAATTTATTTTATCTCTATTGCTAAAAACCCAGCCGAAGCTGGGTTTTTATTTGAGCTAAGTGTTTAGGGGATGATTACATCATGCCACCCATGCTTAATAAAAACCCTGTAAAATAAGGGGTTATTGGTCGAGGGTGGTTTTGATACCCCACTTTATACCCCACAAATTTCTAGCATTAGCATATGTTAGGCTTTAAATTTAACCTGCAATCTTTCCTGAGCAGATAATAAGTAGTCACATTCATCAATACTTAGCTGCGAAATCAACAAGAGTAAAACTAGCTGACTTAGCTATATGTCATATCCACCTATAGGTTTATGTGACCACCATGTTTTGGAAGGAAAAGGAAACCTTATTGTATTTGTACCACAATGCACTTCTCCCGACATTTCATGGTAAGAATACCAATCATTAATAAAAGTAACATCTCTCCAAGGCATAGCATCTTTAAATGCTTTCTCGAAAGCACACTCACCATTAATTATTGGGCCATACGGCTTAGGTACAATGCTTGAGTTACCAACTACAAGGTGGTTTACCATATCTGGAAAGTAAGCCAATGTACGACCAGGCAAAGGATGGAATAGAACAGGTATATCCACAATATGGCTATCATCAATTTCCAATTCTTTCTTCAAAATTGAAATATTGTTATCCATATGTAACTGACATTTTTGGTTATACGACCAAAATGCTCCATCAGCTAACAGATCATCAATACTGATTTGTGCGGACTCACCACTTCCAGGCTCCCCTCTCATTTTCCCAACAAACATTTCCTCACTGCCATGACCTTGCTGTTGGAGATCTTCTAAGATTGCTTTTGACTTATCAATGGAGGCAACTGCTACAACAAATCCGATGTTATTAGCTGCTGGTACAAAACAAATAATTTCATCAACATGCCCTACAGCCAGCCAATCGGTATTAATCTCAAATGGAGACTGTACTTTCTGTGCATAAAGAAACTTCCTTATTTCTGGCATCATTTGGCGGTTATCCTCTTGGTAATCACCATACTGCTTTCCACCAAAGACAATCCTTCCAAAAGGATAATTAATGCCATTAGCTACGATAGGAGGGCATACTTCTAAGTTTCCAAACGAATCAAGTGAATTGGGATTACTTCCACCTATTTGAAAGTGGCCAAAATCAACCCCCAACAATTCCTTTTCAGGAAATCCATCCAATCCTCTATCTCGGGGACTATCCATGACCACGGGTAATGTATGAGACGGGCTTTGGGTATAACCAAACTCAATTTCGTCTTGTATCCACCTGTCACCAAGATGATCTACTGGCTCTATTATTGTCAACGGAATATTTAATTGCTGAAGCTTTAGTGACAATTCATCCAGGAATTGATTATTCGGATTTGTATGACCAGGAGACATCCTACAAGTAAACACTCGTTTTGCGGGGAGTGTATTTGGGGTCATTATCCATGGTGCTACACGAAAAACAGCCTTATCACTAGCAAACAGTGTCCCTGTATTTTCTAGTCCAAGCTCTATCGTTATTAGACCTTCAAAATTAGCGTTGGGGTACTCAAGAGCCTCTAAGTATAAGTTCCCTCCACTTGCTGCCAGAGCGGGGGATTTTACTAATACGCTTCCATTTTTTAAGTTACCTAGGACAATTTGATAGTGACCGTTGCTGTCTTTTGAATAAACGCTAAAGCGCTTGGCGGAAGCTTCAGTAGAGTACAAATGCATACTAATATTCTGTGGGAAGTTAGACAATTGAGTATCGATAATTGAGAACTCAGCCCACTCAGAATAGTTTTGGTTAGCAGGGTCATGCTCATCTATATCTTTGTCGTTGTTAACCATGACAACTGCGCCTCTCTGATATTCACCCCATACCCATTGCTCGTTTGCATTGTCCTGAGTATCAGCTAAACCATCTCTGTTACTGTCATTAACAATACCGATGCCAAAAACAGTAATACTTATTTCAATCTTTCTTGATACAGATCCTGATTGATCAACGTTAATAATTTCTACTTTATGGAATCCTTTATTTTGCGCGACTATTCGCATTAACCCGTTGTAATCTAGTGGCGCGGGTATAGGCAAATTTGGGGTCATACTTACCCAATAGCCGTTGCTTACGTATTGAATATCTATTCCGGGGGAAGTGACAAACAAAATAACGTCACCCGATGAAAATGATGCATTGAAACGTTTAGATTGCCCTTCTGTTAAAAAATACTCGTACATAAATATGTTCTCCATGACTTATTATTTGATCAAATTCAAATCGATGAAAACACACTACGGACGGCATTTCATCGCACAGCTCGAACACTTAACTACTTACTTTATCAACAACTAAATATAGCAAAAAATATTAAAACTGATTTTAGATGCTATAACTTAACCAACTATTTCTAATTTAAACCAAGAGCCTTTTTAACTTGCGCTACAGTTTTACGACTAGTTTTATGTTTCTCGACTATCAACCCTGTTTTTACATTCCCAAACTTTTTAAGGTGAACTTTTATATCTTCTTCAATTTTTAATTTTAACTGCGTAGGCCTGGAGCCCGACTTCTTGGGACCTCTAGGGCGTTTTCGATGCATTACATAGTGATTGGCTTCATATCGCCGAAATGTATGCAACAATACTTTCCACCCTTCATCAAGCAAGGTCCATTTATCTATCCCAATAGTTTCCCAATAATGTTTTTCTTCTTTGTCTATCGGACCCTGTAAACTGACTAGTACATCCCAAACCCAGTCTTTATAAGAAGCATAACTTTCTGGTTTTACTTCTTTAATCTTTTCAAAGGCCTGGGGGTAAATATTTTCAGCTTCAGCATAAATATCCTCACATAATTTGCCCCAACTATTTTGATCAATATTGTGAACTCTGACAAACTTCGATTTTGGAGCAAATGACTTCAGCCACTTTGTTAGATAGTTAGCATTACTATCCCGACTAAACTCCCCATTTAAAAAACTAGCTAGCTGTGATGAAAATTCAAGCCTCTCATCCCTTACAGCCGCAATTAAAGCGTCTCGAGTTCTCTTATAAAAATGAGTGATTTTCTTGGGATGGTGGACAGAACAATAGTAACTAGAATCTCTACGGGTGTTTATAGTCAAAAGAATTTCATTTTGCTTATGTCTAACAGGACGCCAACATAATGCACATATATCTAATGCTCTTTTTGCATTTCGCTCTGCATGCTTTCTCTCTATGAACGACTTAACAAAAATAAGACTCACATCCATATCTTTAATAAATAAAAGATCTTCATTTTCAATTGGCAATGTACTTTGATACCTCATGAAATGCTTCATTCGTTCGACTGAGTTTGTTAAGCCTCCGCTCCTTTTTATAAAGTCTTTTAGTAATGCTTTTTCTGGCAACTTTCGAAATAGTTTAATGTCTTCCTCGTATTCATTACGTTTGCTTTTAGTCAAAGTATCAAGCAGACTATCAACCCAGTAAACTAAATGTTCTGGTAGAACCTCTTTTTGCTTTGCGATTATTTCCAATCCGTTTTTTAAGTACTTTTTTTTAACTCGGAAACTGAGATCCTCAATGTTTAACCCGTAGCTGTAGATCTGTTGCGGGACGGCAATACCGCTATTGGCCAAAGCCTCAGATAACTGCAATATCGCATTGCTGCTAGGCAACTCCACATCTTCCACACAAAACATATTCAGCCACTCTATGACTTGGGGCGGGATTACAATTTCTTGCAGAACATCGCCAATATAGATAAAACCCGTCCGCTTTTTTGCTGAAACTTTAATTTCATCTCGATTAATCTTTAGATTGACATCCTGAAGTAATCCTTTGACTTCATCCACTAAACTCCCTTCCTGGTATGGAGTAGTCAATATATCAGCCATAAAAATGTTTCCTTAATTATCGTAGCTATACAAGATTGTAGCACAATTCATTTAGATTCAATATTTGCTCCGAGGATAAATTTCATAACAGAAGGAGATTTGAATATGAAATACCTGAGAGCAAAAGACCTTGCAAAAATGCTTGGAGTAAATCAGTCCACAATTTGGCGGTGGAGAAAAAAGAAAAGTTTTCCTAATCCAACAAACTTGGGTCCAAACACTGTTGTTTGGTCTCAAAGTGCCATTGAAGAATGGATTAATGCAATAGACAAGGAGTCTTAAAATGAACAGTGAATATTCTTACACCCCATGCACCTGCGGTGCCTTTGGTGAACAACTTGAATTCGACTTCGGTCCTGAATTTTCAAGCCCAGCAAGTGAATTGTGTAGCGATACCAATTCAACAACTAAACAACCGTTAACCCCATGCAAACAGAACGGTTTCATTGGTATCAAGGAGGATACAGAATGAAAAAGCGCCCCCCAACCCAGCAAGTCAGCATTCGCTTGCCAGCACGAGATCATGAGCGCCTTGTGCTTGATGCTGAAAGTAAAGGTACTACTGTTGCCGATATTGCTCGGCAACGCATTCAGCTAGCTGAAAAACAAATTGAAATGAAAGACTTACTAACAAGCCTGTTGAACCACTTAACAAAACACTCATTTGTGATCACTTCCACAGTCGCGGGTTTAGATCCAGATGAAAAGGCAGCTGCACTACTCGCAATCGAGAAGCAATTAAAAAGGAGAATCAAATGAAACGTTCAAAGAAATCTCATGCTTTTGAGCATGTAATGGTGACCATGTGCCTTTCGTTCATGTTGTTCATTTTGATTGAAGTAGCTGCTATTAGTTACTTCAACCATTGGTCTTCGGTCATGCCGATCATAGATTGGTTAGTTGATTCGATGCTTACGACGGTCGGTCTTTCAAGTAGAGAGCACCTTGTTGCACCGCTAATTTCCAGTGCATTCTTGTATGGGACTGGTGTTACTTGTGTGGTTTCAATTGCTACTAGTGTTCTTATAGTGTGGTATATCCGCATCAGAGACTTCGATTACTCGCAGTACAAACATATAGGTGGCCCTCGCCTTCTAAAGAACAACACAGCCGCTAAACATTTTCGAAAAAGTGCGAAACAAGAAGGTTCACGTGGGTTATCTCTTCACCCGAAGATAGTTATACCGCTTATCCGAGAGGCAGGAAATATTCTGGTTTGGGGTATGCAAGGTGCTGGAAAATCTAACTTTATCAAGCGGTTGGTTGAACAGTTATTAGTACAACGAGAGCGAACTGTTTTATATGATATCAAGGGTGAGTATACAGAAGCATTCTTAAATGAAGACTGCATATTGTTGAGCCCTCAAGATTCCCGCAGCGTCAATTGGAACATTGGCAAGGATTTGTCGACAATTGGACTTGCTGAGTCTTTTGCAGAGGCGGTTATTCCGGCAGGCTCAGCCTCTGAATCTTTCTGGGTTGACTCAGCAAGAACGGTTCTAGTTGGTGTGATTGTAGGGTTAACCAATGAGGATAAGCCCTGGTCTTGGTGCGCTCTTGAACAAAGACTCTTTTGCGGTGATGAAGAGTTATCAAACTGGTTGAATATACATCACAAGCAAGCTGCAACTCTTATTGAGCCAGAGAGTAAAACTACAGCGTCAATACGTTCAATGTTAGCGACGAAATTAGCTTGGTTGAAAAACATGACAAGCTACGTCTCAAATACACCGCCTGATTTTTCAGTTTCTGGTTGGTTAGCTAGGAACGACAAAACGACTCTAATAGTACAAGGCGACTTAGCTTCTCCCTTAATGAGTTCAGCTTTGATCACTGCCTTAATGAGTGTTTTGAGTAGCCATCTTTTAGGAGGTGCTGATAACGAAGAGCAAAAAACTTGGCTGGTTTTAGATGAGTTGGCGACCTTGAATAAATCGAAGAGCCTTGAGCGATGGCTTGCACTAGGACGGAGCAAAGGATGTCGAACGATTGCAGGTACACAGCTATTGTCTCAACTTTATTCAATATACGGTCAGGAAGACTGCAACACCATTTTGGGCCTGTTCAGCAATGTCGTTGCTTTCAAACTTGGACCAAATGGTGAGTCTGCTTCCAAGGCTTCTGCTTCATTTGGTGAAAGGCGTGTTGAATATCCTGTTGTTTCGACAAATGAGAAAGGTGAAAGATCATGTTCGTTTCAACAAGAGTCTATAGCCCTTGTAACACCTGAAGACCTTGTTCATTTACCTCAACCAACCATTAAGAGAGGCATAGATGGGTACCTATTGGTCGGTGGCTCTAATGCCGTCTATAAACTGAATTGGCCAATAGGTGAATATGAGAAAGTAGCTGAAGCTGTCATCAAAAAGCAGTCTCGCGAGCAGACTTTCCAATCAAAGAATAAGAACCGTTTAAATAGGAGAATCACCGAATGATGTCATTAGCAAAGATTCGAGACGGTAAATATTACTTGGATTTAGCCGCTGAAGATTATTACTTGAAGGGTGGTGAGCCAGACGGAAAATGGTGCGGTTCAGCCGCATCATTGCTGAAACTTAAAGGTGCTGTAACATCTGATGTTTTAAGCAACTTGTTAAAAGGCTACTCCCCCTGTGGCAAAACAGCTTTGTGCCAGAATGCGGATCACAATCATACACCTGGTTGGGACCTCACATTCAACGCACCAAAATCAGTGTCAGTCTTGTGGGCTGCCGCTGCCCCTGACTTGCGTCAAAAGATACAGTCTGCCCAACTAACAGCAGTGAAAGAAGCTATCGCCGTTATTGAGGAATATGCAGCAGTTACTCGCCGAGGTGAAGCAGGTTGTGATAGAGAAAAAGTTGCGGGGTTGATAACAGCGGTATTTGAGCACAGCACTAGCCGTTCTCTTGATCCCCACCTTCACTCGCACGCAATTGTTGCAAACATAGCCCCAAGAGAAGATGAAACATGGGGAACGCTGGACTCTCGTACTATTATGTTATGGCAAAAAGCAGCTGGAATGGTTTACAAGGTTAGCCTTGCTGATTCCATTCGCACCTTAGGGTTCGAAACCGAGTTGGAAGGTGATGCCTTCAATGTCATTGGCATATCAAAATCGATATGCCAACACTTTTCAAAGCGTTCTGCACAAATTGTAGATGCACTTAAAGAACGTGGTATTAAAAATCGTTCTTCAGTTTCGGGAGATCTTGCATCACTAAGTACACGTGATGTAAAAGGTGAAATCAACCGAGCAGATTTGTTTCAACAATGGCAAGCAGAATTATCTACTCTTGGCCTATCTCAGTTAAATGTTCAGAAACTTCGAGATAAGGCTATAAATGATGAAAGCTTGTTATCTAAAGAGGTTGTCGACCAAGAAATGCTTGCAAACACTCTTACTGAAAAATCGTCGGTCTTCACGAAACAACAAGCCTTTTTCGCTGGAGGTATTAAAACCCTAGAGTATGGCCAACCTGTTCAATCATTGTGCGCAGTAATCAAAAACCTAACGGACAGTGAATCAACCATTGAACTTGGCAATGACTGGAAACATAACGAGCTTTTTACCACCAACGATGTATTAGAGAAAGAACAATCTCTAATCAATT
>NZ_JBHFOM010000070.1:0-12222 GCF_053543955.1 Colwellia sp. E150_009 | reverse complement strand
TTTTTCCTTACTTCTGCGTTAAATTTACTTGCAATAGGCCAGCTATTGACGCGAAATTTGCCTTGAATTAAGAAAAACTATCAAGCTAGAGATATATCAAAAATAATTTTTACTGGTATTTTAATTTGTTAACTATCTCTTAGACCGAGTTCAGGTTAGTTAACCTTTTTTAAGGTTTAGTTCATCCCGTGTGTTTTGTAAAAAGCTGGCACTAAAATCAACTAGAGAATGTACTGAACTGGGGAGTTGATCAATATCAATGGCATCAATTAAATTTTTAACTTCTAAGCCTAGTTCGGTATCTCCTTCGATTTTTAAGCGACGTTGAAAAAACAAGGTGTCGGGGTCTTGTTTACGCCCAGCAATTAACACTAAATCTTCACCTGTAGCGCTAAAGCTTACATCGTCATTGTGATTGTTAGCGAGCATTTCTTCTTTTGATGCCATTACAAGTTTGTTGTTATTAAAACTTAACCACCAAGTTAATTCTAAATCTGTTATGGCTATTTTTAACCATTTACCTTGTAAAAATTCAAAATCACCATCTTCTAATGCTTCGCGAAATACCGACGATAAAGCAGGTAATAATATGGATTTTTGAGCCTTAAAAGGGAGTAAACGTAAACTAGGACGTAATATCTTTGGCATTACAGCAATCATATGAGCACGTAATTGCAAAGGCAGCTTTTGAGTTGGCTTTAGGTTTAAAGCAGCTTGAGATAATGAGGGTAAATTAAACACGTTCTTAGTCTAGCTCTTATACATACATATCATCGCAGTCTAACAAGCCAAGTTTAAAATTTAGCTGCACTAGATCAAGTTTTCTTTAATTCATATCAATAAATACAAGCCAATTACACCCTAGACTATCGACACGTATTTTATGTTGTTAACGTTTAGTTAATTATGAAGCTAATTTTGGAGCTTTTTTGTGGAGCTATTATGTCCAGCAGGTAATTTACCTGCGTTGAAAACAGCCATAGATAATGGTGCTGATGCGGTTTATATTGGTTTAAAAGATGATACTAATGCCCGACATTTTGCGGGTCTTAATTTTAATGATGGTAAGTTAGCGAAAGCCGCTGATTATGTACATCAACGTGGTAAAAAATTACACGTTGCTATTAATACTTTTGCTCACGCAAGTGGGGAAGAACGTTGGAAAAAAGCCGTTGATAATGCGGTATCTATTGGCGCTGATGCATTAATTATTGCCGATTTGGGTATATTGGATTATGCCGCTAATACTTATCCTGATATTGAACGGCACGTTTCGGTGCAAGCATCAACAACCAACTTAGAAGCCATTAAATTTTTTAAAAATAATTTTGATGTTGGTCGCGTTGTTTTACCCCGCGTATTGTCTGTTCAACAAGTTCGTCAACTGGCTAAAAATAGCCCTGTACCTCTTGAAGTTTTTGCGTTTGGTAGCTTATGTATTATGGCAGAAGGACGTTGTTATTTATCGTCATATATGACGGGGGAATCTCCTAATACCGTAGGGGCTTGTTCACCTGCAAAATATGTACGATGGCAGGAAACAGAGCAAGGTTTAGAGTCTCGCTTAAATAATGTTTTAATCGACCGTTATCAAGAAGGCGAAAATGCCGGTTACCCCACTTTATGTAAAGGTCGTTTTGACGTTGATGGTGATGTTTATCATGCGTTAGAGGAGCCCACCAGTTTAAATACCTTAGAATTGATTCCTGAACTAATGGCTATGGGGATTGTGTCGGTTAAAATTGAAGGCAGACAACGCAGCCCAGCCTATGTCGAGCAAGTTGCTAAAACCTGGCGCATGGCAATTGATAGATATAAGCAAAGCCCCGAAACTTACCAAGTAGAAGGTAGCTGGATGAATACCTTGGCTAACCTTTCAGAAGGTTCGCAAACAACGTTAGGTGCATATCACAGAAAGTGGCAGTAATCGATCTTTTAAGATTTAGGAAATATTATGAAATTCTCTCTTGGGCCTAATTTGTTTTTTTGGCCAAAAAATGATGTTGAGCAGTTTTATCAACAAGCAAAAACATCAAGTGCTGATATTATTTATTTAGGCGAAACTGTTTGCTCAAAACGTCGTGAATTAAAGGCAAAAGATTGGTTAGCACTGGGACGCGAATTGGCGCAAGATACCCAGAAAGAAATAGTTATCTCAACCATGACCTTGTTAGAATCACCTGCGGAAATTGTAACATTAAAAAAATTGTGTGATAACGGTGATTTGTTAGTTGAGGCTAATGATTTAAGTGCCGTGCAAATAATGCATGACTTAAAGATGCCTTTTGTTGCAGGCCCTGCTATTAACTGTTATAACCTCTCCACTTTGAAAGTATTAATTAAACAAGGCATGATGCGTTGGTTAATGCCTGTAGAGCTTTCAGGCGACTGGTTAAAAACTATTTTACAGCAAGCAACAGATGAACATATTCGTGATCAATTTGAATGTGAGGTGTTTTCTTGGGGGTATTTACCGTTAGCCTATTCTGCTCGATGCTTTACGGCTCGATCAGAAGATAGGCCTAAGGATGATTGCCAATATTGCTGTATTAAATACCCTCAAGGTCGAAAAATGAACTCCCGTGAAGGGGAGCAAGTTTTTGTGCTAAATGGCATTCAAACTATGTCGGCATACCAGTATAATCTTATTAATGAAGTAACCCAGTTAAATGATATGGGTGTTGATATAATGCGTATTAGTAGTGATAGTGAACTTGCTTTTACTCAAGTTGATAAATTTAGACAGCAGTTATTAACACCAGCAAATTATCCATTAGATGGCACGCAAGAATGTAATGGTTTTTGGCATAAAATTGCCGGTATGTCAGTTGCTTAAAGCCTTATAAATAACGTTAGAGAAAAATATGTATAACTTAGATTTAAACCAAATGAGTCAGAATGAATTTTTAGCAACTTATTGGCAGAAAAAGCCAGTGGTTATTCGTCAAGGCTTTAAAGATTTTGTCGATCCTATTTCGCCAGATGAATTTGCAGGGATAGCGATGGAAGAAGCGGTGCAATCTCGTTTGGTATCTAAAATAAATGGTCAATGGAAAGCTGAGTTTGGACCATTTGAAAGTTATGAGCATTTAGGTGAGCGAGATTGGTCCCTAGTGATTCAAGCGCTTGATAACTTTTCAGAAGAAGCGGCTGAACTCATTGAACCTTTCCGTTTTATTCCTCATTGGCGTTTAGATGATTTAATGGTTAGTTTTGCGACTGAAGGCGGAGGTGTTGGCCCTCATATTGATAATTATGATGTATTTATTTGTCAAGGCTCGGGTAAGCGCCATTGGCGTGTAGGCGATAGAGGGCAGCATGCTGAAGTTGTTCCCCATGAAGCTTTATTGCATGTAGAGCCGTTTGAAGCGATTATTGATGTAGAACTTGAGTCAGGTGATATTTTATATATTCCACCTGGCTATCCTCATGAAGGTACTGCTTTAGAGCCATCAATGAGTTTTTCAGTAGGGTTTCGTGCTAATTCTGCTATTAGTTTATTAAGTGGTTTTGCTGATCATATTATTGATAATGATTTAGGTGGCCAGTTATTAGAAGATCCAAACAGAAAAGCAATTTCACATAGTGGCGAAATAACCAATGAAGATTATCAAAGTATAAAAAGTCAGTTACAGAATTTACTTGATGATGAAACATTATTTAAAAACTTTGTTGGTAACTTTTTAACAACGGCTAAGCATGAACTTGATTTAATGCCAAGTGATGAACCTTTTGGGCACGAAGAAGTGAGTGAGTTATTAGGTATTCATGCCATTAAACGGTTAGGTGGTTTGCGAGCATTTTACTTTGAAGATACGATAAACGAAGGTATTTGTTATATTAACGGTGAGCAAATTTCTTTTGCTAGCGAAATAACACCAGTGATTAAACTTTTATGTGATCAAATAGTGGTTACGCCTTCTGAATTAGCACCATGGCAAGACAATAAGCATTTCATTAGCTTAATGGCGACATTACTTGATCAAGGCTATTGGTTTTGGGTTGAAGCAGAATAAGTAATCAATTAATAGGGCTAGTATTCTGGAAAACAAATGCGTTTAGATAAGTTTATCTGTAAAAGTACCGAACTCACACGAAACGAAGCAAAAAAGTTACTTAAAAGTGGTGAAGTACGTGTTAATGGTGAAATTGCCAAAAATGCGGCGATGCAGGTACATGAAAATAATACCATCACAATTGATGGGCAAGTGTTAACGGCACGAACGTCGCGATATTTTATGTTACACAAAGTGGTTGATTCTATTTGCTCAAATGTTGATGAAATTTATCCGTCTGTGTTGAATTTTATTGATGTGGACAAAGCATTTGATTTACATATAGCGGGTCGATTAGATGCAGATACCACAGGCTTAGTATTGATTACGGATGATGGGCGATGGTCACATAATGTTATTTCACCTAAAAAAGCATGCCAAAAAACCTATCGAGTGTGGCTTAGAGATGCTATTTGTGCAGACAAATCGGTTGAATTGATTGAACAGTTTAAAGAAGGACTACAACTGCAAGGTGAATCTTCATTAACTCGACCTGCAGTTTTAGCGTTAGTTATGGATGATGACTTATCCGCTAAAGAATCGAACGAGGCAACCAATGAAGTATTACTTACGATTACCGAAGGCAAATATCACCAAGTTAAACGCATGTTTGCGGCAGTAGGTAATAGAGTCGTTGGCTTACATCGTGAGCAAATAGGTGGTATTGAATTGGGAGACTTAGTACCAGGTGAATGGCGTGAACTAACCACGGAAGAAGTGGCGTTATTCTCTTAAACATTCAACAGGCTCGTTAGCCTAACGGTAGTTTTGTGCAAATATCAGGTAGTAAAGTAAAACTTCGTTTTTTAGATAAGTTTGATTGGGAATTATTTAAACAACTGAATACCTGCCCTAAAATAATGGCACATGTTTACGAGCCATTTACGATAGAAGAAACAAAACAACGTTTTGAAGAACGCATACAACCATGGAATGACAAATCAGAGCAATGGTTGAGTTTCGCTATTGATCAGATTGAGTCAGGGGAAAAAATTGGTAGTATTGGTTTAAAAATCACTAATCATCAAACAAAGGTAGCTGAAGTGGGATATTTACTCAAAATGGAAGCCCACGGTAAAGGTTTGGCTTCTGAGGCGTTAAGCCTTATTAAGCAGTATGCCTTTACAACGCTTCATTTGAATAAATTAGTTGCTACATGTTCATCAAACAATATTGGTTCATATAAAGTCCTAGAAAAAGCAGGTTTTTTACGAGAAGGGTGTTTGAAACAAAACTCAATGCTTAAAGGTAAATATATTGATGATTATATTTATGGCCTGTGTTTGTCAGATCTATAATACACATGGTATAACGTTACCGTTTTCACTTTAAAAATATAGCCCATATTTATTATGTTTCATTATTTTGGTTTTGGTTCAAACATGAGCATTGCATCACTGAAGGCTAAAGGTGTGGTGCCGCTTAGCTCTAAGTCGGCTGTATTACAGGGGTGGCGTTTACGTTTTAATGTTCAACACTTTTTTCGAAATGAAGGCGGAGTGGGTAACATTGAACGCACAGATAATCCCCAAGATTTGGTGCTGGGTATTTTACATGAACTTTCAGACGATGCCCTTGAGCTTTTAGACGCCGCAGAGGCCTACGGTTATGGGTATGATCGAATAACCCTTGATGTAAAAGTTGATGATGATGCATCTAAACAATCTCAATTTATCTCTGCGTTAACCTATGTTGGTATGCCTGACTTTATTGATAATCGCTGTTTACCAAGTAGACGTTATCTAAATATTTTATTAGATGGAGCCATAAAAGCGAATTTAGATAAAAACTATATTGAACAGCTTAAAATTCACCCCGTTCTCAAGCCAAAAGATTATCCCTTGTTTTCACCGCCTGAAGGTGAGTATCCCATTTTTAATGAAGCATTATTAACAAAATACCCCCTGTATACTGCGCTAAAGGGCTTTGTTTTTGATATGTCTAATGCACGTCCTCACCATGAATATTTAAAAGGTTTTTTTGGGGGTAAAGATATGACATTGTTTCATTTACAACGTTTAGATAGTAGTAATAATCAAGAAACAATTGATGATATTAAGCATTATCGTCTTAATTCTATTCAAGAGGCATATCTCAATAGTTTTTTAAATGAATATGCAGTAGAGTATTGTTATGTTGGTCGTTTTAATTATTACCATGAATGAGGATTAGACCTTGGAAAATTTATCACCTAATCAATACCCACAAGCGCTTGCTCATGGACCCATAAGAAAAGTATTTGATGATATATTTTTTGTCAGTGGCTCTATGGAAACCGTTTTAATGGAGTTAGATTGGCAGTTTAGCCGAAACATGGTAATTGTTCGTGAAGGTGAACGACTCATTATTATCAATAGCGTACGTTTGAACGAAGAAGCACTGGCTGAGCTAGAGCAGCTTGGTACAGTCACTGATGTTATTCGTTTAGGGGCTTTGCATGGTCGTGATGACGCTTTTTATGTTGACCGTTATCAGGCTCAGTATTGGGCTATGCCCGGTTTAGTCAATGACTCTACTGTTAAAGTAACTGAGTTGTCACCTGAGGCCAAATTACCGATTAGTGATGCTAGTTTATTTCAATTTGAAACGACTCAAATTCCAGAAGCGATCTTATGTTTACAGCGTGAAGGTGGTATTGCCATTGCTTGTGATGCGTTACAAAACTGGTTAGCACCTGATGAGCATTTTTGTGATAGTTCAACTGAAAGAATGCAGCAAATGGGCTTTTTTACTCCTGCGAATGTAGGGCCTGTGTGGTTACAAGCTGCAGCACCAGCAGCAGCCGATTTTATTCGACTAAAAGCTTTACCCTTTAAGCATGCGTTGTGCGGACATGGTGAGCCGCTACGTGATACTGCCAAGGAAGACTTTCTTAAAACGTTTTCTCAATTGTTTGATATATAAACAAATGGGAATACTAAAATGTGAGTTTATAAATTAGGTGAAAAGCACTTTACGATTACCCGATTATACTATTGGCCCTGTGCTCTGGCAAACAACAGGACGAATAGTGTATCGAGCACATAACCTTGTTGATGATGCTGTTTGTTCATTAGAAACAATAGATGCACAATATCCTGAGCGTAATTTGGTGGCAGCGCTTCGTCGTGAAGCCTTTATTACACAAGAATTAAGTGCAATTCCTGGTATACGAAAAATTCACAATGTACTTCCGCACGGCAGCGGAAATTTAGTGTTAGTGACTGATTTATATGATTGCACATTGCAGCAAGTGCTGGCTCAATCAGGAGGGCATGGGCTGCCATTAGCACAGGTGTTAGAAATTAGTTTAAGCCTAATCAATACATTAGGCCGTATGCATCAACAAGATATAGTGCACAAAGCATTGTCATCGCAACACGTATTGATTAATACGATTAATGGCGATATTGCACTTGCTGGTTTGGCTTTTGCCTCTGAACTTGATCAAGAGCTACAATCAACGCAACTACCTAAACAATCAGAAGAAACATTGCCTTATATGTCGCCTGAACAAACTGGGCGCATGAACCGTGATGTAGATTACCGTTCAGATTATTACTCTCTTGGTATACTGATGTTTGAGCTATTAACGGGCCAACGTCCTTTTGAAGCAAAGGATGCACTGGATTGGGTTTATACCCATATTTGTCGTTTACCCCCATCACCCAATACGTTAGTACCTCAACTTCCAGAGGTTATTTCAAGTATTGTACTTAAGTTGTTGGCTAAATGCCCAGAAGAAAGGTATCAAAATTGTGAAAGCTTAAAACATGATTTAACACATTGTGCTGATTATTTAGCGTTGGGGGAAACTATTGACCCCTTTGTTTTGGGAGAAAAGGGCGTAGTACAAAAGTTTTTAGTGCCACAGAAGCTTTATGGTCGAGAGTGTGAACTAGAACAATTGGTCAATTTATTTGAGCAAGCGGTTAATGGTCAAACGCGATTTTGTTTGGTGCATGGTTATTCTGGTGTTGGTAAATCTGTATTAGTGAATGAAATAGATCGTTTTCAAGTACGTGAACGGGGATTTTTGGTACAAAGTAAATTTGATCAATTTCAGCAAGGAGAAGCTTATTCAGCTCTTGCTGCAACCTATCGTGCTTTAGTACAACAGTTATTGCAACTATCTGAACAACAACTTGATCAATGGCGTTGGAATTTGCAAACGCTACTGTCACCTAATGCAAGTTTGGTTTTAGATCTGGTACCTGAACTTGAATTAATTATTGGTAAACAACCACCTGTACCTCAATTACCACCTGCAGAAGCGCGCAATCGTCAGCATTTAGTGTTGGCAGCATTTTTACAGGTATTGGCTGGCGAGGGGCATCCAGTAGTATTATTTCTTGATGATTTGCACTGGAGTGACGCACCTACGTTGGAGTTATTACGACGTATCGTAACTTCAAGAGAACAAACTCATTTATTATTAATTGCGGCTTACCGTAGTAATGAAGTTGTACCTGGGCATCCGCTTTCCACCTTATTAGAGACCTTGAAAAATCAAAATAATATTGATTATTTACCTGTAGAGCCCTTGGATAAAGAAGCTGTTTCTGAGCTGGTGGCTGATAGTTTATGCTGTGATAAAGATGAACCTTATGCACTGACTGAATTACTATACAATAAAGCTAAGGGTAACCCTTTTTTCACCAATGAACTTTTACGCTATTTGCATAAGCAAGGCGCAATCAGTGCAAACACAAAGAGTGGCTACTGGCATTGGAATATTGACAGGGTAAACTGGGCCGATGTTAGTGACGATTCCGTTAGTTTTATGTTGGATAATTTGCGGGAATTGTCAAAGGAAACACAACAAGTATTACAATTAGCTGCCTGTATTGGTGCATGTTTCGATTTACAAACATTGGCTGCAATTTATCAGCATTCTGTTGCGGATACTGCTGCGGCCTTATTACCAGCACTCAAGCAATACACAATACAACCGCTGCACAGTGATTATCGTTTAGTCAGTGGTTATAAAGATGCGTTAGATTTTGAACTGAGTTATCGTTTTCAACATGATAAGGTACAACAAGCTGCTTATCAGCTGATTGATATTGAGCAATTGCCCCAAGTACACTTGTCTATTGGTCGATTACTGCTTTTACAAATAGATGGTGACGTTCCCAGTGAATGCCTTAGTGATATTGTAGGTCACCTTAACCAAGGGATTGAGTTCATTGACTCTCCCAAGGAGAGGTTGGGCTTGGCTGAACTTAACCTTAGGGCAGGTCAACGAGCTAAAAATGCGACTGCTTATAAAGCGGCGCTTACTTATTTGTTGCTAGTTGAGAAATTACTTCCCGAAAATCCGTGGAAAGAAACCCCTGAATTAATGACAACACTGGCCAGTGAAATTCAGCAGTGTTATTACCTTACGGGTATTATTGAAAAAGCAGAAAGCTGGATCGAGTTACTACTTGTACACGCTAATTCAAACGTGCAACGTAGTGATATTTTAGCTACTCGCACGCGTCAATATGCAACATTAGGACGGATGGATGAGTCTATTGTGGCGGCTATTCAAGGTTTAGCCCTGTTAAATATAGAGTTTACTGACCAACCAACACTGGCTGATATTGATGCAGAGCGAAAACTTGTTAAAGAAAACCTTGCAGGTAGAAGTATTGCTTCGTTAGTTGATGCACCAACGGTGCAAGACCCCGCTATTTTGATTGCCATGCGATTGTTGATGGAGATTTTTCCTGCTGCTTTTCTCTCAGGGGCTGGTAATTTGTTTCCTTACCTGGTGATAAAGTCTGTTAATTTGTCATTACGCCATGGAAACTGTCCTGAATCAGCGTTTAATTATGCCGCTTATGGCATGTTGTTGTGCGGTGAACTCGATGAACCTGCGTTAGGTTATCAATACGGTAAAGTCGGTTTAGCAATTAATGAGCGCCTTGACGATTTGACACTGCGTTCACGAGTTATTTATGTTTATGCTATGTTCGTTCATCATTGGAGTAACCATTGGACGACACTTACACCCTTATTTCTTAAGGGGATTGAAGCCGGATATCAATCAGGTGATTTGCTTTATTTAGCCTATAGTGCACAAGACTGTGTAATATGGGATCCTACGTTAGACATAGAAACTGCAGAACGTCTCCATAGTGAGAATATGGAAATTGTTCGAGAGTGTGCCTATCAAGATTCGTTAGACTCAGGTACGCTTTTTTTACAGTTACAACGTAATTTATTAGGAAAAACTCATGCTGAGACTAGTTTGAGTGATAGTCAGTTTGATTCGCAGAAATGCTTTGATGGCATGCAGCAACGTCAGTTTATGACAGGCATAGCTAATCATAATATTTATAATGCAGAGGCTTGTTTTTTGTATGGTGATTATGATCGAGCGTTGCAGTTTATTCATGCACAAGATCCACTGATTAAATCTGCCATGTCGTTGCCACAGTTGACACGTTATTACCTTGTGGCCAACTTGACGTTAACACATCATTATCCTGACATAAGCCTTGATGAGCAGCCACACGTATTAGCGCGCTTGTATCGTGACCTTGCTCGTATGACACGTTGGGCTGATAATTGTGAAGATAATTTCCGTCACTTACAGTACCTTATGACTGCTGAATTGGAGCGTATTAAAGGGCATTTTGATCTTGCATTACACCATTATAATGCCGCCATCGAAGCTGCAAAAAAGAGCGGGTTTTTGCATGACGAAGCTACTGCCTGTGAACGTGCGGCATGCCATCTTCTCGCACAAGGGCAGAAAAAATCAGCAGAAGGATATTTACGGGCCGCTCATCGCATTTATGAGCGTTGGGGAGCAAAAGCCAAGGTTAAGTGGTTACTTAAAGAATACCCTATATTGCAAGAATTAACAGAACAAGCTTTTCATTCTACTAAAGAAACGGATATATCTAATTTAGATCTCGCATCCGTGATGAAAGCCTCTCGAGAAATTTCAGGTGAAATAGTATTAGATCGTTTATTGCAAAAAACAATGTCTATTTTACTTGAAAACTCAAGCGCACAGTGGGGATGTTTAGTGGTAAGACGCGAAGATAAATTTATTGTTGAGGCTGTTAAGTTACCTGAAACTGGCTTGCCAACTATGGATGTGCCTGATCATATGTACTTGCCAACAAGCAACGGTAGTAGGTTTCCTTTGCCCATTGCTTTGATCAACAAAATTTTCTTTTCAGGTAAGGCATTAGTACTGCACGAAGCAGCGCATAAGGGAGAATTTACTCGTGATCCTTATATTGTTGCACAGTGTGCACGATCAGTATTATGTGTACCAATTAAGCGAGAACGATTTGAAGGTGTGTTGTATCTGGAAAATAATTTAACCAGTGGCGTATTTACTGAAGAACGAGTGGAAATTATTCGTTTATTGGCGGCTCAAGCTTCTGTAGCAATAGAGAATGCGCGTCTTTACGAGCAAGTACAGGAATATTCTCATACATTGGAAGCAAAAGTTGCTAAACGTACAGCTAGATTAGAAGAGCTTAATGAAGAATTGCAAAATTTAGCAGATCGAGATGGTTTAACTAATGTGGCTAATCGCCGTCGTGGTGATGCTTACTTGCAAGAAGTATGGTTACGATTACGACGTGAAGAGCAACCATTGACTGTGATCATGTTAGATGTTGATTACTTTAAGGCTTATAACGATAATTATGGTCATCAGGCGGGTGATGATTGTTTAAAAAGAATTGCAGCTGAAGTACAAAGTAAGTTAAATCGAGTTGGTGACCTCATTGCACGTTATGGTGGCGAAGAGTTTATTTTAATTTTGCCCAATACAGATTGTCATGGTGCAGAACGATTAGGTGAAGCAGTGTGTTCTGCTGTAGCCTCACTTGCTATTGATCATAATTTTTCATCGGCATCAGATGTTGTTACGATCAGTGCTGGCAGTGCCACAGTTGTACCTGTTCAGAATACAACAATTACTATTGAACAATTGGTACGTCAAGCTGATATAGCCTTATATAAAGCGAAACAACAAGGGCGTAATCAAGTACAGGTGACAACTGAGGCGGTATTTGCAGATAATGAAATGAAAAGTAAAGTGAGTAGCCCTCGTTAACCTGAACTCGGTTTAAGAGATAGCTAACAAATTGAAATATCGATAAAATTTTTTATAATATATCTCTAGCTTGATAGTTTTTCTTAATTCAAGGCAAATTTCGCGTCAATAGCTGGT
>NZ_JBHFOM010000069.1:0-12314 GCF_053543955.1 Colwellia sp. E150_009 | reverse complement strand
TTTCTAAAAGAAAACAGTATAAAAACACACAAAAAAATATATACTCCAAGACCCAAAATTCCATACATAAAAAACAAATCAAAAAAATCAGTCTCTAATGTATCAAAACTTGCAACGTTAGTAGAAGACGGAAAAGAAACAAAGGCCCCACCTCCAAATAATAAGCGGATGATACTAGGATCTTGCGCTAAGAATAAGTCAAAAGCATCCAACACGTATTCCACACGCCCACTACCAAGAAACAATAGAAAGCTTTCGGATTTATTAAACCTAAAGATAATTACATCGAAAAGGACGCTAAAAACATCTATTAATTTAGGGATGAGTGGAAAAAGTAATAGGCAGAAAATCATTAAAATACGATAACGATAGCGTGATAACCATACATAAACAAAAGCATTCAAAATAAAGAAAATAAACGCGGTTTTAGTTCCCACTAGAGGTATTGACATTATAATAAAGAAAAACACTTTATTTGAAATGACTACCAACCCCTCTTTTTTTAAAGCTAATAAAATAAGCGGGGTGACACCAAAATATAAACCCAAACCATTTCCTGAAGAAAAAAAGCTCTTAGTGCCAAAAGCATTTTCAACATAAGTCGGATTTCCAATACCTGTGATGGATGAAAAATAGATGAGAGCAGCAACAATAATAACATTATATAAAAGTGCTTTTGCAAGGAATTTTACTGTATCAAATTTCCTTAAAAAAAATGCTAAAACTGTAGTTACTCCACATAAGTAAAGTAACTTATAGGATGTTATAAAACCATATTGTACACCGTAATTATTTTGATGCTGAATACCATTAATTAACTCAGTAGTAAAAAGGAAAATCGCAAGAAGAAACATTGTAATTATTGGTAATTTATATTTGTAATAAATGAACAACACATACAAAAATACAAGCATTCTTCCTAGCTGTGAAGGTGACCCGACACCACCAGAATTAATTATTTTATTTACGACTAAATAACCGTTTAATGCATCAACGAATAATAAGACAAAAAAGATTAATGTAATAAAAAGTTTAAAATCATTTGTAGTGTATTTTTTGGCTGATTTTGCCTTGTTAATCATTTTAAAACTCTTGCTTAATAGCTTTCGAAGCCAGCCTTTTAAATTTACTAATCGAGCTTAGATGAGGAAAAAAGCGCTGTCTCATCATAATTACATTAAAGAATAAGTTTAATAGTATTGAAATTGATAGCACATTTCTATATTGAAGTAGGATAGAAATAAAGCTAATTTGATATTGCTTTTTATTTAGATTAAGTAAATATTTATTACGTTCTAAAATCACACCTAATCTTGACTTCATATTTGCGACTGATTTTACTTTAGTTAAACTTCCTTCTCGCCTGACAACAATATAACCGAGTTGATCAGTAACTTTTATTTTTATAGCTTTAGTTGCAGCTTTTAATGAAAACATCACATCATTAGATGCGATCACTTCATCAAATTTAATATTGTGTTTACAAATAAGAACCCTCGAAATCAACTTCCCCCAAGGGACTACGTGAGAATAAATAATAGCTTCATCTTTATTGATATTATAATTATTTATAAGTTCATTAATTTCGAAGTGTCTATCAGATACAGTCTGAGTAGAACTATTTAAACTAGTAACTTCGAAATAAACTATGTCAAATTCTCCTGAGTTAAAAGCATCAAATTTTGTAAAAGCACCTTCAGGAAAAAGGTCGTCTGAATCAGCAAAAACAAGCCAGTCGCCTGTAGCTTTAGTTACGCCAATATTTCGACACGTTCCCGCGCTTTTAACTGTTGTATTATTTTCAAGGTAAATACAACGAGATTTCAATTCTTTTGTCTGACTTTCAGGTAATGAACTTTTATCATCAACAACTATTATTTCAATATCTGAACGTTCAGGAATGGTATCTAATAATTTATGCAAACTAAGCACATCTTGATAATGTGGTATGATAACTGAGTATTTGATCATGAAGATAACTTTATTAATTCCTAATTTTTTCCATTGTAGCATTCAATAAAATACCCGCACAACGATATTAATAATGACAACTCAAGTGCTGAAGCATCTGATAAACTGATGTATTTGGTATCCAGCCTACCAAATACATAATTTGCAATTAGATAAGTAAATCTAATTAAATTTTTTAAGCTTTTTCAAATTAAAATAATGTTCTTTATTTCTGTGGCTAAACACAGTTGCAGGGTGCCCGCCTGCAATAGCTAATGCGGGTATATCATTAACTACGACACTTCCTGCTTGTATAACTGCACCTTCACCTATGTTCACCCCTCCTAGTATAATTACCCTACTCCCCAACCACACATTATCTTCAATAACAATATCCTTAAATATATACGTATTGTCATATGGCAGAGCGCTTCCGTTAATGTTATGATTTTGAGTAATCATCATACACGATGAGCCAGAATGAAAGTTATCTCCTATTTTCACTTTACCTCCACCGCTAATATCCATTCCGTTAAAATGGCAATTATGACCAAGGTATGTATTGCTATTAAAGTTAGATTTATTATTCACATTCGGCATTTCTTTATATGCCTTAATACCTCTTATAGCTCTTTTGGTGTGGTAATACTTATTAAGCTTTCTTTTCATATTTTTGATAAAGCTTATTATTTTTCTCATTTACCCTCTCCAAAAAAAGTCCAAGGCATTTTGTATAATTTGCCACTTATTAGCCATGCACATAAAAACTGCCACAAATTAGCTATTAAAAATGACATTGCAGCGCCACTTATTCCGTAAAGTGGTATTAAAAATAATAATAGGGCGACATTTATTACACCTGAAGAAACCGTGATATATGATAAGTATGTCGTTTTTTTAGCATAAAAAATGTAATTAGTTACCATAAGATACATACCTAAAAATATTTGCCCTGTAATAATTAAAGGTAATACATCAGCTGCTTGGTGAAATTTTTCCCCAACAATAAACTTTAATATTGGTGGTGCAATAAAAAAAGCCAGACAAGCCATTGTGCTTAAAAATACAAAATATATGTATGTGCTTTTTACTATCATTTTTTTTGTAGCGTGCTTGGCTTCTTTTAACTGGGCAAACAACCAAGGGGAATATGCTTTATTAATACTGCTAAATATTATATTCAAAGCACTGCCTAGATTAACAGCAACCATATATACCCCTGTCATCTCCAAGCCTAGCTCTTTATTTATTACTAATCTATCAATTGATAATAATAAAAAACCACCTAACACATGTGGAATTAATGGAACACCAAAAGACAAGGCATAATTAATATCATCACGGTTATACTTAAACAACACAAGCTTATCATTTATCAATGTAAATATAGCAAGTATGCCAACTATGATGCTCGTAATAACAATACCGTAAATCCGCCCTAAAGCCCCTAACTCTAAAAACACTACAAATAACAAACTAAATATTAAAACAACAATAGCATTCAATATTTGTAAAACACCATAGTGTTTTGCCTTACCTCTAATTTGCCACTGTCCTAAACGTATATTTAAAATAAAACTACAAAAAACACTTAACAACCCTAAGTAAATCCACGTGTATGGAATACCAAGAAAAGACGCTAAATAGCTGTCTATAACAAACAAAACAACCAGCGCAATCAATGTACTTGCTAATAAAATAAAAAAACAATTACCATTAAAGCGGGCTAATTGTTCTTTTGTAGCGTTATCTTCAAAAAACCGCCTATTAGCAGCACCATGAACACTCAAACCAACCAAAGCAGCTAGTGCCGTAGTAAAAAGAGTAAACATCGCTATTTGACCATATTCAGCGGGCATTAGATATCGCGTTAGAATAGGCAGTAATACAAAAGGTATTGCTGCACTCGCAATAGAACTAAACACATAAATAGAGCTATTTTTTATAAAACTGCTCATAAATTAACTTCAACCCCAAAATAACTAAGACCACAAAAGCATAAATACTTATCTAAAATCTATAAGGTTATTGATTACAAAAATTATAATTGCACTACCTCAGTACCAATAGATTCTAAATATTCATATATATAGCTCACATTTTTTTTAGATAGTTCAGTCGCTAAATATTTTGTTAAATTAAAACTAATAACACTATCAATTTTAAACAATGTAGGTAATGAGATGAGGCTAGTACTATAAAAACCACCAATGTACTTTGGTACACACTTATGTATTTTAAAATACTCTTCACAAGGCTGGCCTAAGGACTTAACTTCAACTCCTAACGAGCTTATAATTTCAAGCTTCTCAGCGGAGTCATCTCTATGTGAGATGTAAACTATTGCTTTACCATATTTTTTGTAGCTGTAATCAAAAGTATTTTTAAGTAGTTCCAACTCAACTTTTGAGTCTAAGAGCCCTGCTTCAGAATATTTAGCACCAAAGAAATAAAATCTGTCCAAAAGACTTACTTCAACCGGAATACTTTTCTGTCTGATATTTTTTTGTTGTGAAAAAAGCCAGGGGTCTAAATTAAAAACGCTAAACAAATTCGGTGGAGAATCGTCAAAATCAAAAGAAAATAAATAGCTATAAACTAAAAATAGAATATATGGTTTTGTATTTTTATAAAAAGAGCGTAACCCAATGCCTTTACTAAAAAGCTTTTTCTGCAACATGATAGTCGCAGAACCATCGTCAAGTAGAACTATTTTCTCTTTTGATATAACCTTTGCAACTAAACAAAAAAGATAGTTACGATACTCACCAATATAAACCTTTGTATTATTTTTATTAAATTTAAGCCGAAACTTAAGTAGGTAAAACAAAAAAAGGAACGGGTTAAAATATTGATTACTTGACGGCTCAACTCTAAAAACATGGTCCCAAGCTGAAGAATTGACCAGTTGCTGGATTTGTCTTTTGTTTTCCCCTCTACTCCTATCGCCATAGTTAACAATTAAAGTGTTTCTGCCTTGCTGTGTATTTTTAGCTTCTATTGCAGACATTAATTGTGTGGGTGACTCGACAATATAAACATTATCAATCATTTTTTTTACTCAGTAATAATTCTGCAATTTCAAAATCTAACTTTGTATCTATATCGACCGAGTTTACATTTGTCATTTCATACGCAAAAGACTCGTCCGTATAACAAACCTCCCCATATTGGAGCAACTTTTTAATATCAAAAATATAGATAGCACCATTTAATCTATAAAATTGTGGAAGTTCTTGTGAGCGTTTTGTCGCTTTTTTATTAATAAACGCCCCCATATTACCGTCAGCAGGCAAATTGTTCGACCATAATGGTGAGTGCTCACAAGGTGTAACTGAAACAACAGAAAAAGCATTTTTATTTATAAAATGCTCTATTGCGTTATCGATGTCTGTTACAGTTCGTAATGGTGATGTTGGTTGTAGCAATACAATAACATCATAACCATTACCAAATTTATTAAGTGTATAAAGTAACATGCTGTCTGTGCTTGCTTCATCAGCGGCTAAGTCTGCTGGGCGTAGTTCGGGAATAAGTAAGCCATGTTCCCGTGCAATTAATACAACCTCATCGTCATCGGTACTAATAAAAATAGAATCGATATATTCACTTTTATTAGCGGCATCAATTGTCCAAGAAATAAGCGGCTTACCATTAATCGGTAACACATTTTTTCTTGGTAACCTTTTACTGCCCCCGCGAGCTGGTATTATAGCCAAAACTTTTTTTTTATTTATCATCTTAAAAGCCTAACCGATGTATGTCTGCTTGTGCTCGCTGATAATCTTCCATTCGACCTATATCAAGCCAGTACTCATGGATAGGAAACATCATTATAGTGCCTTGCGTCTCTATTTTTTGTTCAAGCAAGGTAGGCATATCAATTCGTTGATTTTCTTCCACGCCATTTATTAGCTCAGGATTAATAACGTAAATGCCAGCATTGATATGAAATACTTGCGTTGGCTTTTCTACCATACTTTTAATTTTACCACAGTCCCCTTCTATTACACCGTAAGGGACTTGGTACTCATATTCACGAACGCACATAGTTGCATCTGCATTTTCATTAATGTGAAAGGTTAATAGCTTTTGAAAATCTATATTTGTTAGAATATCACCATTCATCATAATGAGTGGAAGGTTAGGTATATCTTGCGGTAACAAACCTAAAGCTCCGCCAGTTCCTAAAGGCTGTTCTTCATGTACATAAGTAATGTTAATGCCCCATTTAGAACCATCTCCAAAATGCTCCATTATCATTTCAGGCATATAATGAGTTGAGATATAAAAATTAACAAAACCAGATTTTATAAAATTTAATAATGTTATTTCTAGTATTGGCTTATCACCTACATGTAACAATGGTTTAGGGCAATTGTTTGTCAGGGGTTTTAAACGTGTACCAAAACCGCCAGCCATTAAAAACACCGGATTTTCAACTTTAGGAACCGTAATGGAATCATGTAAGGTATGAAGGTTTACTATAATTCCATTTTCAACTATCGGTATAGATAAAATATCTCTAGCTTCCATCAACGCTTTAAGCTGCAGACGAGATATTCCTACAGGAGCTACTATCGGCTTACAGTTCATCACTTTATCAACGGAGTCATCTAAAGATATACCCGCTAGCAAGCCTCGTCGTATATCTCCGTCACTTACTACACCCAACAGTTTGTTATTATTATTTACCACTATCGCGCCACGTAATGCCTCTTTGTCTATAACAGCAAGTGCTTCACGCACTGTTTTTTGTGGAGCAATTAATATATTTTGCCACTTATAACTCATTACTAGTCCTTTTGTCTTGAATATTAGCCCGAGCACCAAAAACTATTTTTTCCTTTTCAATACTCTTCGTAATAATTGCACCAGCAGCAATAATGGAATTTGGCCCAATTGAAATATTTTGTATAACAGCAGCACCAGTACCTATATGCACGCAATCGCCTGTATGCACATTTCCACTAAGTGTTGCACCGGGTGCAATATGATTATGCTGGCCTATGATGCAATCATGCTCAACAATAGCACCGGTATTAATAATTGAATTATCACCTATAACTGCACCTGCTTGTACAATCGCCCCCGCCATCACCTGCACACCATTTCCCAATACAGCGTAAGGCGAAATAATTGCGTGTTTTGAAATAACTTGTTGGAATTCAAATCCTCGTTGTGTAAATTTATTATAAATAGCTTGCCTTAAAAAACAGCCTGGTAACGACCCAATACCGTTTACTAGAGTGGAGTCACTGCAATTTTGTGCAAGCAAAACTTCATCACTATCTACATTTTCAATATCTGAAAATACATCTCGAGTACGATCCGTACTTGGAGAAAAAGTAGCTGTGATGCTTGCACTATTACTTTTCAGAATATCGATTAATACTCCTGCATGTCCACCAGACCCTAATATATACAAAGGCTTAACCATTAATCAGTTCACCTTCTTTGTACTCTTTAGTTGCATTTGTATCTAATAAGTCCCAATACTTGATTGGATTAATACCAGTGCCAGGTCGTTTAATGGCTATATTTTCTTGGCTAAATACTTCTCCGCGATTAATTGCTTTCGCTGCTACTAAACTTTTTCGTGCTACCGCTTTATTTTTAACTTCAGATGGCCGTGGCCCTTTAATGCCATCACCTAATATTTTTTCTACAATACGAATGCCATCAACCATTTCTTTTAATTCTATTGGATCAAGCGATGCTTTGTGATCTGGCCCGGGCAATGCTTTATCAACAGTAAAATGCTTTTCAATTAACACTGCACCTTTAGCTACCGCAGCAATAGGCACTACTGTTCCAGCACTATGATCGGAGTAACCCACTTCGAGCTTAAACGCGTCTTTCATGGTGTTCATGGCATTTAAATTTATATCATTAAATGGCGCTGGGTATTCGGTTGTGCAATGTAAAAGTGTTACTTTGTCTTTTAATAATTGCTTACCCTGCTCTGAAAAATACGCTGTTTGTAATGCTTCTTCTGTTGGATTGTCTTTTGGGTTTGTATAACCAAAGGCAATTACCGATAACGCCTGCTCTATTTCAGAAAGTGTTGCCATACCTGTTGATACAATTAAATCACAGCCTGTCCTTGCATGTTCCAGCACTAATGGCGCATTTGTAATTTCACCTGACGGTAGTTTTAGACGTGTTATTCCTAAATCATCAACTAAAAATGAAAGGCTTTCTGATTCGAATGCTGTAGATAAAAATTCAATACCTAAATTATTACAATATTTAACTAACTTATGATGTGTTTCGTAGCTTAATTCTAATCGCTTTAGCATTGAGTACTGTGACTCTTTTTTTCCACTATTAGTAATTTGATACTCTGCTTGTTGCGCATCTACAGTAACCAAATTTTTAGCTTTAAATGTCTGGAATTTAACTATATCAGCTCCAGCTTGATGCGCTGCATCAACAAGGGCAAATGCTAATTCGTCGCTACCATTGTGATTAACACCTGCTTCTGCAATAATTAATGTTTTCATATTACCTCCTTGATCATAAAATACGCTTCAGCGGCATTACAATTTGATTGCGCCCCTCTAACAAATGCTAAAGATTCTAAAGACTTTCTACTTCTAGGGAAGGGGAACTCACCAACTTCTGATTCAAATACTTCAAGAATATCTAATTTAGCTTCTAAAAAAGGTCCTATATCAATAAAAGTGTTTGGTCTAAAGCCACCATCTTCAGGCTTTAAGCCATAATCTGTTTCCGACATTGTTTCGTACGCTAAAACTTTTTTAATAAAAGGGTAGCGAAAAGATTTTGTACATGACATAACTGCATCATATACAATCTCATGATCGCTATGCGCATCATTTCTATAAGTTGTATAAACTTCATCTGGTTTTATTTCGTTAACAACCTTCGAAATAGCGCCTATCAGCTTTCCTTTGCTGACCGTTTCAAGGGCTGCCGGTGGAAAATTAAGTTCACTCAGACTACTAAAACCGTAAAGCTTGTTTACTTTATCAATTTCTTTATTTCTTATTGTTATTTGCTCTCGAGTAAAACCAAACTCTTCCTTCATTCCTGTAACTAATAGCCAGTGTACTTCGTGCCCTTCTTTTATATATCTTAATATTGTTCCGCCGCAGCCTAATGTTTCATCGTCTGCATGTGGGGCTACTATTAATACCTTTTTCATAAGTACTCTCCAATTTCATTCAAAGCATTAGGATCGAGATTATGTAACCAAATTGCATCTCGGCCTGCGCACTTAACTAGGAGCTCATTTTCTTTAATGGATAACACTTTTCCTGGCTCTATGTTTTCTGGATATGTATCAAATACTGGAGTTGAATCCATAACAGAAAATAGTTTTTCGTTCACCGAAAACTCAGCTCCTGGATAAGGCGCAGCTAAAGACCTAATTAAATTATGAACAGTATTTGCAGTCATTCGCCAGTCGATTAACCCGTCTTTCCGACTACGTTTTCTCCAATAGTTAGCTTGCTGATCGTTTTGTTCATAAAACTTAGCAGTACCATTGTGTAGCTCTTGAGTAAATTCAACAATTTGCTCATTAGCTACTGCTAATACTTTATTATATAAAGAGGTAGCATTATCGCTTTTTTTGATAATTATAGCCCGCTGGCTTAATATTGGTCCTGAATCCGCCCCCTCATCCATCTTAAAGAAAGTTGAAGCGGTTTCTTCTAACCCTAAAGTTAAAGCCCATATTAACGGATGCCTTCCTCTATTAGCCGGTAGCTTAGCAGGGTGAAAGCCGATCACACCATGTTCAGTCAACTCTAACGTTTCTTTTTTAAGTAAATAGCTCCATCCAAAACAATAGATTACATCTAATTCAAAGCTTTTTAAAAATTGATACGTACCTTGTCGCTCTTGAGGGTTTTCAAAATAATATGGTATGTTTTTTTCTTCACATAAACTAGATAAGTCAACAAAGTCAGAGTTAACCTTAGAGTCTTTCCTGGTCACCACTGCACAAACTTCTACACAATCCATATTAACTAGGGTGTTTAATGCTCGAAAGCTTGATTCGACACATCCAATAAAAGCAATTCGTAATTTTTTATTCATTGAAGTCATAAAATGATTTCACCACAATATTTTGAAGAGGGTATGTTAGTATTTTATTTACAATCTTTGGTGAACTCGTGCCATCGCCATAAGGGTTTTTTGCAGCCTTGCACACTTTATTAAACTCTGGGCTTAAAGCAATTTTAAAAGCCTCTTTTATTTCTTCAAAAGTATCTCCACTTTGTATTACTGTATCGCCAGCAATACGACCTTTTTGTCGATTCCCAATATTAATAGTTGGAATGTTAAAGGTTGGAGCTTCAATTAATCCACTTGATGAATTACCTATAACTGCTGCTGCATATTTAAGTAGACTTAAGTACCTAAGCTGTCCTAAAGATTGGACTAATAATATTCGCTCTGGATATTTATCTTTATACTTGTTTAGCACTTCGATTAACTTTCTTCCGTGAGTGTCTGCATTTGGATATGTAATTATGCATTTATAATCAGGAAATAAATCTAAAACTTTATTTAAGTTGTTTAGTGACTCAATCCCTCCTGTATTATCTAGTGTTACTGGATGATATGTAATCATAAAATAAGGAGATGATAGGTCAAAGTTTATTGACTCTGAGAGCTTTTGTTTATCTAGAAGATCAAGCTTTAATATACTATCAATACCTGGCGCACCATAATTAAATACTTTTTCTGGTTGCTCACCAAGTTGAATTACTCTTTTGCGATAATCTTCTGTCGCCGTGAAATGAATATGTGACATCTTAGTTATTGAATGACGAATAGCTTCATCAATCAGCCCTTCAGTTGTCTCTCCACCATGTATATGCGCTATTGGTATACATGCTAACATCGCTGCTTGCGCTAGTGCTAAGGACTCAAAGCGGTCACCTAATAATACAATCAGGTCTGGCTTATTTCGCTCTAAAACTTCAGAAGCAGAAATGAGTGCCAATCCCATTGATTTAGATATACCTACAGCAGAATCTGAAGATAATAAAAACTCCATCTTCTCAGTAACACTGAATCCATCAGCAACAATTTTATTTATTGTGTACCCAAATTCGGGAGAGAGATGCATTCCACCTACATATAATTGCAAATCGCACTCTGAAGAGCACTCTAATTCTTTAAGAACCCAGTAAAGTAACCCATATTCTGCACGAGTACCTGTAAATACTGCTATTTTCTTTGTCATTATAACTTACCTAAATTTTTAACTGGAGAGCTTGGTATGTTAACTAAGTGAGCTTCAATAAACTCTGAATGACTTAAGTCGCCTCGCATTGCATTTCCGAACATAGGTAAACGATGCATTAATTGCCATATTGGTCGAGTCATTACACCTTCAGCATTAGTCTGTTTGAGTAATCTTTCTCGCTCATTATGATTTGGACAAATAATTGCATTTAACCAATAATTTGATTTTGCATAGCTAGGCTCAGTGACAAATTGAAAGTCAGAACCTTTAAAAAAGTCTGAATATAAGCTGGCGAGATGACGTTTATTGTCGATAAATGTGGTGAGGTTTTCCATTTGCGCACAACCAAGTGCCGCGTTTAAGTTAGGCATGCGATAGTTAAAGCCCGCTTCATCATGAAAGAACTCATACGGATGAGGTACTTTTGCAGTCGTTGTAATATGTTTTGTACGCTGACCCGACACTAAAGTTTTGCATAAAACCATGCCACCGCCACCGGTGGTAATAATTTTATTACCATTAAAGCTAACTGCGCCAAAGTCACCTATCGTACCTGTATGCTTACCTTTATAAAATGAGCCTAGGCTTTCTGCAGCGTCTTCTACTAAAGTAATCTGCCACTCATTGCACACGCTGATTAGCTCATCAAGCTCAACAGGATGTCCAAACGTATGCATTGGCACTACCGCCTGAAAACGCTGCCTTGTTTTTTTATGAACAGGGCCCGATGCGGTTAATACGGCATGTTGCTCTAAAAATGTAGACAATGCTTTAGGGCATAAACCTAAGCTAACGGGTGATACATCAACAAACGCAGGCTCAGCACCCATGTGATATAAAGCATTACAGGTTGCTACAAATGTGAGTGCTTGAGTAATAACGATATCATTATTTTTAACTCCCGCCATATACAGTGCTGCATGCAAGGCTGCGGTACCATTTACAGTCGCCACTGCTTTAGCGGTGCCGGTGTAATTTTTAATATGTGTTTCAAAGTCATCTACAAACTTACCACCACTGGAGACAAACGTGCTGCTTATAGTTTCGGATACATACTGTTGTTCATTCCCTGAAAAGGTTGGCGCATGGAGAGGAATGAACTCATTAGTTTGGTAAAGATCTTTTACAAATGAAA
>NZ_JBHFOM010000068.1:0-13415 GCF_053543955.1 Colwellia sp. E150_009 | reverse complement strand
TGGGGAGCCACATTACTTCGGTAAGAAATTAAACCTGCTTTCTGCAGGTTTTTTTTCGTCTATAAAAAAACTAACTTCCCAATAGCTCAGTTGGTAGAGCGATGAACTGTGCTCTTTAATGAACGAAAAAGCCTTGTTTTGTATAAAACAAGGCTTTTAATTAAATACCAGACAAACAATATTTATTTTTCAGCAATCAACTCTTTTTTATCTTCAAAGGAAATCACTAACTTGTCTTTTTTAACACCAACTTTAGCAACACCACCATTAGTCAATTCTCCAAAGAGCAATTCATTAGCTAGTTCTTTTTTCAGCTGTTCTTGAATTAAACGCGACATTGGCCGAGCCCCCATTGTTTTATCATACCCATGCTCAGCTAACCATTTCTTAGCTTCTCGGGTTAACTCTAAAGACACACCTTTTTCATCTAATTTAGCTTGCAGTTCTACAATAAACTTATCTACAACTTGTTGAATAACGTCATTGGTAAGGTGATTAAACCAAACAATATTATCAAGACGATTTCTGAACTCAGGAGAAAACACCTTATTGATTTCACTCATCGCATCTAGACTATGATCTTGTTGTTTAAAACCAATAGATTGACGTACAGTTTCTTGCACGCCAGCATTCGTTGTTAGTACTAAGATAATATTTCTAAAATCGGCTTTACGACCATTATTGTCAGTTAACGTGCCGTGATCCATTACTTGCAGTAAAATGTTATAAACATCTTCATGTGCTTTTTCTATTTCATCAAGCAGCACAACAGCATGAGGATGTTTTATTACTGCATCAGTAAGTAATCCACCTTGTTCATAACCCACATAACCAGGAGGAGCACCAATTAAACGACTAACAGCATGTTTCTCCATATATTCAGACATGTCATAACGCAATAGCTCCACACCTAAAATTTTAGCTAATTGCTTAGTTACTTCCGTTTTACCAACCCCTGTAGGTCCAGCAAACAAGAAAGACCCGACAGGTTTTTCATCATCTCCTAAACCCGCACGTGACAAGCGTATCACTGATGATAATTCTTCAATTGCCTCATCTTGACCAAAAACAACCAATTTTAAATTACGATCTAACATTTTAAGGCTATCTTTTTCCGTCGATGAAACGGATTTTTCAGGAATACGAGCCATTTTTGCCACAATGTTTTCTATATCCGTATTACTAATAGTTTTTTTACGCTTTGACGCTGCAATTAACTGCTGTTTAGCGCCAGCTTCATCAATAACATCTATGGCTTTATCTGGTAAGAAGCGTTCATTTATATATTTTGCTGAAAGCTGTGCCGCCGCACGCAAGGCTGCGTTGGTATAACGAATACCGTGATGGGTTTCATACTTCTCTTTCAAGCCTTGTAATATTTTAGTGGTATCTTCAACACTTGGCTCTACGATATCTATTTTTTGGAATCGCCTTGCTAATGCGCGATCTTTTTCAAATATACTCTGATATTCTTGATAAGTTGTTGAACCTAAACAACGCAATTTACCCGCAGACAGTAAAGGTTTAATAAGATTTGACGCATCTAACATGCCACCTGATGCAGCACCTGCACCAATAATGGTATGTATTTCGTCAATAAAGAGAATCGCATTCTCATCAGACTCTAAATCTTTCAATAAAGCTTTAAAGCGCTTTTCAAAATCCCCTCTGTACTTGGTTCCAGCAAGTAAAGCCCCCATATCTAGCGAATATATGGTTGCATTACTTAAAAACTCTGGTACTTGTTCGTTCACAATTAAATTGGCTAATCCTTCAGCAATAGCAGTTTTACCCACACCTGCTTCCCCAACAAACAAGGGGTTGTTCTTACGACGACGCCCTAATACTTGTAACGTTCTTTCAAGCTCGCTATCTCTTCCAATTAATGGGTCAATATTCCCCTTTAGTGCTTCTTCATTAAGATTAACAGAAAAGTTTTCAATAGTACGCGGTTCTTCTGCTGCAACTTGCTCACCTTCTTCGATAGATGAATTAGAAGAGTTTTGATCGATTTTAGCAATACCGTGGGAAATATAATTAACAATATCTAAACGACTTACACCTGCCTTTTTCAGTATGTATGCGGCTTGTGATTCTTGTTCACTAAATATTGCTACAAGTACGTTAGAACCACTCACTTCACTTTTACCTGACGATTGCACATGAAAAACCGCACGCTGTAAAACGCGTTGAAAACCCAAGGTTGGTTGAGTTTCTCGCTCTTCTTCATCTAGTGGAATAATAGGTGTTGTTTCTTGAATAAATTCAAGTAAGTTTGCCCGTATTATTCCCACATCCGCACCACAAGCGCCCAACACATCGATAGCCGATGGGTTATCTAATAAAGCCAAGAGTAAGTGTTCAACCGTCATAAATTCATGACGAGATTCTTTGGCTTGACGAAAAGCCAAATTCAGGGAAATTTCTAAGTCTTTATTCAGCATAGGTACTCCAATTTAGTTCTTTGCGATCTTTTGACTTAATCAAAGATCAGACAACATTAAGCTTTTTCTAAAACACATTTTAAAGGATGTTCGTTTTCAATTGCATAACGAATAACATGATCCACTTTAGTTTCTGCAACATCTGCAGAATATGTGCCACAAAGTGCCTTTCCCTCGTAATGAACAGTTAACATTATATCTGTTGCTTGTTCCGAATTTTTATTAAAAAATTTACATAATACATCCACAACAAAATCCATTGGGGTGTAATCATCATTTAGTAAAAAAACATGATACTTAGGCGGCTCTTCAACCTCATCCTTAATTTCTTCTTCTACAAACTGTTGACTGTCAAATAACTCTTTCCAATTACTCATATATTTATCTTAGTCTCTACTGAAAACTTTTGCTGTAACTTTTTTGTTAAAAAAAATATATATATTCTCAAAATTAGCTTGACTAATTTTATTTTTTATCTACGATTTAGTATGTGATTATTTTTTAGTCACGTTTCTAAATATGTATATGCTTTATTGTATCTCTATTTTAGTAATACTAAAATTAATTATAAAATTGATATCAAGCATAACTTATAATACTGAAGGATATAGAAGGAAGTTGAAGTATGGCTCACGGTACAGTTAAATGGTTTAATAATGCAAAGGGTTTTGGTTTTATTCGTCCAGATAGTGGTGGAGAAGATATTTTTGCTCACTACTCAACAATTGAAATGGATGGTTACCGTACACTAAAAGCTGGACAAGATGTCAATTATGAACTCAGCGAAGGTCCCAAAGGGCATCACGCTGCAAGTATAAAACCAAATGATGATGAGTTAGATTAATAACCATAACTCTCAGAAATATCTTTTCTACAATATTAAGTTTTTTAAAATATATTGATATTGTAGAAAATTTTAGCACGTTGAATACCTGTAATACATTAAATGTGTATTTACGGTTATCACGTATACGCTATTAAAGCTAACTTTTAGTGCTAATCTAGTTCTTCTATCGCTATTCCTACTAAATACATTCCTTCACACTCTTCATTAACTCTCACCACTTTACCACGAATATCAAGTGATTGAACTTGTTCCGAAGCTGAATTTAGCTTGATCCTCACATGAGTAGACATGGCTATAGGATGATCGACTTCTATTGCTATCCCAGTGGCACTCAAATCTCGACATGTTGCTTTTATTTCACTGTTAGCTTCGTCGTCAATGATAGTTACATCTACTTCGCTGTTTAACATCATGCGATAAAAATTACGCTTGTCATCAAAATTTATCATTTGTACCTCAGATCCATAAAAATTTAAAATGATGTGATTAACTCTTTATACTGAGCTTAAGCCAGTGTGTCAATTAACTGTGATTAACATTTCATGAAAAATCTTTTAAATGGTTAATAATCCGTTTTAATGAAATCGGTTGAGCCGTGCCTAAATTTTGCGAAAATAAGGAAATTCTTAATTCTTCAATCATCCATTTAGTTGCTAATATCTCTTGAGATACTGGTTTATCTTTTCGTTGTTTAGAAAGCACATTAGTGTATAAATCAGCCGCCTTTTTAACTTCAATTAATTTTAATCTGTCCTGATTAGGATCAATGGGTAGCTTTTCTAATCGACGTAGCATGCCTTTTAAATAACGCATAATATCATCTAATTTATCAAAACCTGACGCACTGACAAACCCTTTAAAAACTAATGATTCACTTTGTTTTTTAATATCCGCATGCGATTGAATAACATCTAAGGCTACGTTACCTTTTAGCTTTTTAGCAATATCATGGCGTAAACTTAACACTTGCTCTACTTTAATTGCGGCAGTTAAAACGCAGTCTGAAATTTCAGCCCGAACATAGTCACGAACCAATGCAAAACTTTTTTCATCTCTGGGTAAGCGATTTAATTTTTTTTCTAGGACGTACTTTTTAACTAAAAACACACATGCCCCTTGAATACAGTCTTCTAATAATTCGGTAATTGAGCCAAAAGGATTAAAATACAAACCAAGTTTAGCCTTATTAGGCATTTTCTCTTGTAAGTATTTGAGTGGGGATGGAATGTTCAAAAGAATTAATCTACTTATGCCATTAAGCATTGCTTGTTCTGCATGCTCTTCTTGCTCAAACAATTCAATAGCAACATTGCTTTTATGATCGACTAAAGCAGGAAATGCTTTAATCGTCATACTGGCCACTTTCTTTTCATATCCCTGTGGTAATTTACCAAAGTCCCATAAGGTTAAGTTAGTTTTCTCGATACCTTTTTCTGCTACTTGTTTAATTGAAGCTTTCACCTTACCTTGAAGTTGTTCCTTTAGCTGATTGAGATCACGCCCTTGTTTTAATAACTTTCCTTTTTCATTAACAATTTGATAATTCATGGTTAAATGCACAGGTAATACTACGCCTTGCCAAGCACCTTCTGGTAACCTTACCCCTGTCATACGTAATAACTGTTTTGCTAAGGCATCGGTTAAGTTTCCTTGGCTTTCATCCATATTATCTAAACAAGCCTGAGCATAATTGGGTGCAGGTACAAAGTTACGACGCAACGCTTTAGGTAACGCTTTGATTAACGCAACAACTAAATCATAACGCAATGCTGGAATTAACCAATCAAAACCTTCCGCTTGACACTGATTCAACAATGCTACAGGTATAACAACACTGACACCGTCTTCAATATCACCTGGACTAAAATGATAGGTAAGCGGCAAAGTCAGGTTATTTTGTTGCCAAGTATCAGGGTATTCTTTTATTGATACTTCATCAGACGACTTATTAAGTAAAAAATCTTCTGTAAAATTAAGCAGTTTAGCATTTTCTTTTTTTGCTTTTTTCCACCAAGCTAAAAAGCTACGTTGACAAACAACCAATTCAGGAATTTTATCAAGGTAGAAATCAACTAACTGCTGCTCATCAATCAAGAAATCTTTGCGGCGTGCTTTCTGCTCTAATGCCTCAATACTAGCCACTAATTTTTGATTTTCTATTAAGAAACTTTCTTTAATAAAACTGTCGCCATTAACGAGTCCTTCGCGAATAAAAATATCTCGACAAGTTTTGGGTTCAATGGCTTTAAAATTAACTTTGCGTTTAATAACAATTGGCAAGCCATATAAACTAACCTGTTCAAAGGCCATCACAGCCCCTTGTTTTTTCTCCCAGTGAGGCTCGCTATAACTACGTTTTAACAAATGTTCGGCTAACGGTTCAATCCAAAGCGGATCAATTCGAGCATTCATTCGGGCAAATAAACGGCTGGTTTCCACTAATTCTGCTGACATTAACCATTTAGGCGGTTTCTTGGATAAAGCAGAACCAGGAAAAACAAAGAATTTACTACCACGAGCACCTTTAAATTCCCTATTTTCATCTTGATGCCCTAAGTGACTTAACAAACCAGACAATAAAGCCTGATGAACCGACACTAAACTACTTGGCAGATCTTGCGCTTTATTTTGCTGATTCGAGGACTCTCCCAGTTCAACAATTGAAAATTGATAATCAACAGAAGTCAGTGATATTTTTTGTTCTTTTAATGTTAATTTAAGTTGGCTGAAAATATCTTGCCATTCTCGTAATCTCACGTAAGACAAATATTCTCGTTGGCATAACTTTCTAAAGTGGTTTTGAGATAAGCCTTTTTTCTGTTTCGTCACATATTGCCATAAATTTAGTAGGCTGATGAAATCTGAATTTTTATCTTTAAAACGGTTATGTTTCTCATCCGCCGCTTGTTGTTTTTCATGTGGTCGTTCACGAGGATCTTGTATGCTTAAAGCACTAACAATAATAAGAACTTGTTCAATACACCCTAATTCAATCGAGGTAAGCACCATTTTTGCTAACCGTGGGTCTATAGGAAATTTAGATAATAAACGACCTGACGGTGTTAATTGAGTGCCTTGATTTTGTGGTTCTTTTTTTCTTTTGCCATGCTTATCAGTTTGAATAACACCATTATCAATAGCAGCTAATTCTTCTAATAATTTAACGCCATCATTGATATTTCTATTATCTGGTGCTTCAACAAAAGGAAAATCTCCTATTTCACCTAAATCTAATGCTAACATTTGTAAAATAACAGTAGCTAAATTTGTGCGTAGAATTTCAGGATCAGTAAATTCAGGTCTATTTTGGTAATCTTCTTCACTGTATAAGCGAATGCACACACCTGATGAAACACGACCACAGCGCCCTGCTCTTTGGTTTGCGCTGGCTTGTGAAATAGCTTCTATAGGTAAACGTTGTACCTTAGTTCGATAACTATAACGAGAAATACGCGCCGTACCAGGGTCAATAACATACTTAATGCCTGGAACTGTCAAACTGGTTTCAGCCACGTTAGTCGCCAGCACTATGTTACGACCCGAATGAGGTTTAAAAATACGATTTTGTTCACTAATGGTTAAACGTGCGTATAAGGGTAAAATTTGTGTATGTTTTAAATTCGCTTTGTTTAATGCGGCAGCTGTATCGCGTATTTCTCGTTCACCATTTAAAAATATTAAAATATCACCTTGTCTATCAGCAGTATTTTCAGATAATTCATCTACGGCATTCAAAATACCTGAAATAACGTCTTTGCCTTCATTAATCTTGTTATCATCTTGCTCTATTCCTTCACCATTTAATGGTCTGTAGCGCATTTCTACAGGATATGTGCGACCAGAAACTTCAATAATAGGCGCGGCTTTACCATTATTATCGGCAAAATGATTGGCAAAGCGTTGTGGATCAATTGTGGCTGAGGTAACAATAATTTTTAGGTCAGGTCGTTTAGCTAAAATTTGACGTAAATAACCTAAAATAAAATCAATGTTTAAGCTTCTTTCGTGGGCTTCATCAATAATAATAGTATCATATTGACGAAGTAGTCGATCTTTTTGCATTTCAGCTAATAAAATACCGTCTGTCATTAATTTGATATAACTGTGTTGGCTAACTTGATCATTAAACCTCACTTTATAGCCTACTTGTTCTCCTAGCTTGCTATTTAGTTCCTCTGCAATACGACTAGCAACAGTTCTAGCAGCAATTCTTCTAGGTTGGGTATGGCCAATAAGCCCATCAATTCCACGGCCTAACTCAAGACAAATTTTAGGAATTTGCGTTGTTTTACCTGAGCCTGTTTCGCCCGCAATAATAACTACCTGATTTTCTTGAATTGCCTTTGCTATCAGAGAGGCATTTTCACTAATGGGCAACCCTTCAGGATAGGTAATCTTAAGGGGATTCTTTAGTTTCTGTTGTTTTTCAATAGCTGATATATTAATTGCTTCTGCCGTTTTAGCTAACTGCTTAAGGCGTTGTTCAAGTTTGGCTTGATTTTTTTCAGACGAATCAAGCTGGCTCAATGCTCTTTTATGATGAATGAGTTGTTGCTTCAAACGAGGAAGATCTGATTTTTTTACTTGAGATAAGCCATCAAATAAAGCTTGAATATTAGGAATTTCACGAGCTTGACTACTCGTTTTTTTACTAGCCTTTTCACTAGGCGATGTGGTTAACGACAAAATAGACTCAACTAATTTAGCAATAAGAAAACGTAGAAAGGTCTATTTTATCAGTTATGATTCACAAATTATATTATGAAAAGCAATTAACAATAATCACTTAATAATTAAATTTATTATTAGCATATAACGTTGCGGCTTTTAGCCAAACAGAACCAACATTACCATCACCGACAGGTACCCCATCTAACAGAGTAACGGGTTCAATTTCTTTAGACGAGCTGGTAAGCCAAATTTCATCTGCGTTCCTAGCTTCATCAAGGGTAACAATTCTTTCTTCTACCGTTAACGATCCCTCTTTTGATAATATATCTATAACCAAACGACGTGTAACACCTGGCAAAATATGATTATCTTGAATGGGTGTGGCAATAATGCCATTTTTAACAATAAAAATGTTTGATGAACTTGCTTCTGTTAACTCTTGTTTGTTGTTAAACAGTAGGGTTTCTAAATTACCAACAGCATAGCCTTCCTGAAAATGCAAAACATTACCTAAGAGTGATGTTGATTTAATATGGCAACGCTGCCAACGTAAGTCTTCTGTTGTGCTTAATGAATAACCTTTACCCACTGTAGCCAAAGAAGGTGCTTTAGGTGGCGAAATTTCGAAGGTCATAGCAAAAACTGTTGGGGTTACATTTTCAGGAAAAGCATGAAAGCGTTTAGTATCAGCACCACGACTAACGTGTAAGTATATACCTAAAGAACCACCACCATTTTTGGCTGATAAGTTTTCACAGAGTGTTGACCATTGGTCATCACTCCAGTTCAATTCAATACCAATTGCCTTTAAGCCATCATTCATACGATTAATATGATTTTGAAAGCCAACCATTTTTCCTGCATATGAGGGGATTACTTCATAAATACCATCACCAAATAAAAAACCACGGTCTAATGGTGATATTTTGGCTTGTTCAACAGGCATATAATCGCCATTTAAAAAAACTGTACTCATTTTACTTTTCCTAATAATTTAATTATCACTATTTTATTTTTCTTTAAGTAAAAGAAAAACCAATTAATGTTCTAATTCTTGAGATTAGAGCAATACCTTCAGTTGCTGGAAGACTATCTTCTGTTAATTCATTTTTACGTGTAACGCCGTCAACACTGCCTAATTTTGAAATATACTTAAGTGTTTTTTCGGGGCAAGTTTCCCTTAATAGATCTTCTTTAGACCAAGTACTTAAAAAAGCTAAAATACCATATACTCCCCAATTAGAAACATCGCTGATGATTAATTCATCACAACATGTAACTGAGGGGATAATATTGAACGAAGTTAAAGCGTCTTTGACATTCCCCATACCAATTTCATTTCCGCCATCACCAATGGCTATTGTTGGGCAGTTGGCTGCGTGCATAAAGTAATCAAAGCTAGCGACTTTGCTACTAATATCTTCACCGCGCATGTTGTGATAACAGTCATTATCCGCTAACCCTGGACTCTCAATAGAAATAATCACTTCTGGTTGAAAATAATCTATCGCACGTTTAGCCTCAGCTAAACCATGTGCTTGTTTGCCAACATTAATAGCATAAGTTTGGTAATCACTTTCAAAGGCTGCTGCCATCGTTGTACTACATACAAGCACAGGGGTTGCACCGAGCTTTTCTAAGGCGTGATATAAAATAATTGCACCAACGGGGCCGTCTGTTTCAAACGTGTTTTCAACAGGAAAACCGGTGCCTATTAATACATTTCCTTTAACGTCTTTTAATAAGCTAGCAGCACGTAAACAGTAACCTGACACTAAGTGTGGTTGTAGTTCTTTCATGCCACGTAAATTACGCTCAACAAGCATGTTTTCTATTTGCTCGCTAAGCAATTGTTCTTTACTTATGTTCATTTCTTCTTCTAATTTAGATTTTAATGTTAATCACATTTCTGTAACTGTTTACGTGTAAAACGATTTAAATTCAAGTGAAAATAATTATGTGCCTGTTCCATAGAAATAGGCTCAAAATTCACTGTATCGCCTTGTTTTAGCTGCCCCAATTTAGCTGTATCAATGGATGAAACAGCACCAATTTTAGGATACCCCCCAATTGTTTGTCTATCGTTCATCAAAACAATTGGTTGTCCATCAGCGGGGACTTGAACAGCGCCATGACAAATCCCTTCAGATAGAATACCTTCAATATCACAGGCGATTTTTTGCCCTGTTAATCGGTAGCCCATGCGGTCAAAACTTTTACCTACGGTATATTCACTAGAAAAAAATAAGCGCTGTTGGAATGAGGTAAAGTGCTTTTGTTGATAAGCTGGCACCGTATGTAAAACAACATTATTAGAATACATAGGCCGTAACGATTCAGCTAACACTAAATTAGATGTTCTTGTTAGATTTTCATATGGTAAAATATCACCTGCTTTTAGCTTTTCTCCTGCCAAACCGCCAATTCCCTCACGACACACAGTAGCTGCACTACCAAAACTTTCTTCAATAATAAAGCCACCGGCTACCGCTAAATAACTTCGCATACCTTGGCTAGCAAAACCTAACTCAACAATATCTCCAGTTTTAATCGCATAACTTCGCCATAATTCTTTTTTATGGCGATTAATTGTTAATGGCATGTTTGCACCCGTTACAGCAATTGTACAATCAAGTTGGGCAACAAGCGTCAAACCTCCAACACTTATTTCAATGGCGGTAGCATTTAGTTCGTTTGCGCACAAACGGTTTGCCCATTGAAAGGCTTCTAAATCAATTGGGCCTCCGTTAGTTAAACCAATATTAAAATAACCAAAACGCCCAGCATCTTGAACTAGGCTAAGCATACCTGGTTGTTTTACCAAAAAACCTGTTGATAAATTCATGAACAATTTCCAAGCGTTAATTTACTAAAATCATCAGATAATTTTCCCCCTAACGCTAGAAACTTTTCCTTATTCACGGCGTTAAATTTAACTCTGTCACCAACTTTAACAGGCATAGTAGGACTTGCAGTTGCATCAAACATATCAATAGGGCATAAACCAATAATATTCCAACCACCAGGCGATGAATTTGGGTAAATTGCCGTTTGTTTATCAGCAATTGCCACCGCGCCTTTCGGGACTTTCATTCTAGGGGTACTTAAACGCGGTGCTGCAATTATCTCATCAACTTCACCTAAGTAAGCAAAACCAGGTGCAAAACCTATCGCATAAACACGATATTCTTTAGCTTGATGAATATTTATCACTTCCTCAATACTTAAGTTATTTTGTTTAGCAATAACCGCTAAGTCAGGCCCCGACTCAACAGCATAATACACGGGTAATTCAACCACGGTACTTACATGCTGATGTTCACATTTTTGAACAGAATCATCCGTTGTATGCAGCAATACTCTTAATTTATTACGCACATGATGATGATCTGTTACTAATATATTAAAAACGACCAATAAAGAAGCATAAGAGGGGATTAAATCTACAATGTTATTCGCTAATTCATTTTCCATCGCTCGGCGAATCGTTTGTTCAGCTTGTTGTACTCTTGCTGAGGTCTCATCACTTGCTTGCTCTGCAAAATAAATGATCAATGCACTTTCACCCGCAATATCTATAACAGGCTTATGGAATGGTTTTCCTTGTAACATTACCCAATCAACTCCCGAATAGCGCTAATGGCTTGAACACCTTCAATATTGTCACCATGAACACACAAACTGTCGGCTTTTAAAGGTAAAATATTACCACTTATTGTAGTAACACTGCCCTGCTCTTTTAATTGTTTAACCTGTGCAAGCATTTTTTCTTTGTTATGCACCGCACCATCTTTAGCACGAGATAATAATTTTCCGTCGTCATCGTAACACCTATCGGCAAATGCCTCACTAAGAATGTCAATATTAAAATGTTTAGCTTCAGCTCTATGTTGTTCAATATCTAGAGTTGCCTGCAACATCAGCTTTAATGGTCGGTGATAAGAGCTTAATGCTTGTAAAATGGCTTTCCTAATATCCTGACTTAGCATCATATCGTTATATAATGCACCATGAGGTTTAACATACTCCAGCACAATGCCCAAAGATTTAGCAACACCATCAATAGCCGCTATTTGATAGTTCACCAGTGCGATTACTTCTTCTGCTGAACAATTCATAGAACGTCTACCAAAACCAACTAGGTCAGGATAGCCTGGATGTGCTCCCACGCTAACATTATTTACTTTTGCTAATTCAAGGGTTTTTTGCATGACTAATGGATCGCCAGCATGAAAACCACACGCAATATTGGCTTGATCTATAAACGGCATTACCTGAGCGTCTAGCCCCATGGTCCAACTGCCATAACTTTCGCCTAAATCACAATTCAATTTCATTCTGTTTCCTTGGGTCGTTAATTGATTATTTCTAAAGCGAATAATTACAATATAGCTAATGTTGTATTGGCTATATCAGTGACTAACATTTTACCTGGACTGTGCGTAATACAATATGGTGGCTTAGTTCGTTCTAATGCAAGCTGTGGCGTGACACCACATGCCCAAAACACAGGTACTTCATTATCTTTTATCGTTACACTATCACCATAATCAGGTGTGTTTATATCCTTAATACCAATTTGCTCAGGTTGTCCAAAATGGATAGGAGCACCATGAACAGAAGGAAAACGGCTACAAATTTGAATTGCTCTGATCGCATCTTTGGGTAACATTGGGCGCATACTTACCACAGTTTCTCCGCTAAATCTTCCCGCCGTTTTACACGCAATGTTAGTGCGATACATAGGAACATTTTTATTTTCACTGATATTACGAATTTCAATACCGTCGGCAATCAGCGCCTCTTCAAATGAAAAGGAACACCCCAGCACAAAAGTAACTAAATCATCACGCCAAAGTGTTTTAATATCATTTATTTCTTGTTCAAGTTCACCATTAAGAAATAACCGATAGCCCGGTACATCGGTGCGAATATCAATATCTGTTCCTAGTGCGGGTAAATGAAAATCTCCCGCATTTTCTGACATACCAATTAACGGGCAAGGTTTTGGATTAAACTGACAAAACTGTAAAAAATCATTCGCCCAATCTTTAGGTAATATAACAATATTGCCCTGCACACAACCTTGCGCATAACCAGACGTATTATCAATAAATTTGCCCTGACGAATTAGTTGGCGTAATTCATAAGCATTAGGTTGTGTAGAAAGTGTATTAGTTAGGTTAATAGACATATGTGGTCACTTATTTATAAGAAAATATTCAGCGTGCGTTAATAGCAATATTATCACCAAAATTCATAAAGAATGCTACTAACTTGATTTACAGAATACTGATACATATTATGAAAAGTATTATTCACTTTTTAGGTTATACCAAGTTGATTAAGTTCTTGCCCACTCAGCGAGAATTAAAAGGCTTAGAGGCAAGGCATTGATTGAAGAGAATGGTCATTCCCTTGTCAAAATCAATAACGCCGCATATAAGCCTTTT
>NZ_JBHFOM010000067.1:0-13987 GCF_053543955.1 Colwellia sp. E150_009 | reverse complement strand
GCAAACTGATAACATCACAAAATTGAAGAAATATAGAGTAACTATGTTTAATCAATTTTCCTTGTTCTAAGCTCGCTAATGAAGCTCTGAGTTGGGAAGAAATTTAATCAAATTGGTATAATATATTAGTTTAATAGCTATAGCTTATTTAAAATCATACCCCTTAGCAACTGAATATAAGCTGAACAGCTTTTCTTATACATTAATACACACAACATACTCAGCTTTTTTTTATGCATTCAGCTTACATTCATCTTGATTACGTTTTAATAACAACACAAACAAAGCGTCTAAGGATTTATCATGCTTAAAAATACTCACGTAACTAAACCAAACACAATAAAAATATCAGTGACAGGCCTACTTCTGTTTATGGCACAATTACTTCTTTGTGTGCATGTTTCTGCCGCTGAAGTCAGCCATTCTTCTACTCCCTCTTATTCAATTTCTCAAGGAGCATTTAAAAGTGAGTTGAGTGATAATAAACGCAAGGAGATTATGTTAACTAATAAGCTTATAAATATTCCTGATCAGCTGAACAATAAGGCAACATCAATCACTAGGAAAGAAATGGCTAGTCGTCATAAAAAGCAAGCTAAAAAATCAGCCAAAAACCTGATATCTCAACGTAATTATTATAATTATTACGCTGACTTTGCTATTTATAGTGCAGCAAGTTTTTTAGACGATGATTTTGACAATGACGGTTTTTATCAAACTTTTAGTGTGGTTTTTGATGCTGATATATATAGCTATACCGCCAAACAATGGGGTGAAGTTTATGCCTTACTCTATTTAAGCAAAAATGGTGGCCCTTGGATTCACTACTATACAACTGATAATTTTATTATTGAAGGGGAGTCAGACGCAGATCAATACGAAGTTATTACCACATTTTTATCCGGTTATTCAACTGATTATTACGATGTGTTAATTGATTTGTATCAGGTTGGTTATAACGATATTGTAGCCAGTTACAGCGCTGATAATGATAATGCCCTCTATGCTTTATCACTTGAAAGTGCCGACTATGACGAACCATATGTTGACGTAGTAGAGGTTCATGGTGGCGGTAGTTTTTCGTTAATTAGCTTGCTTATTATACTCGGTAACATTTTTAGACTATATTACAAAAACTAAAATAACGATTAGCAAAGCGATTAGACAAGTCTTATAAAAAAACCACATCAAATTTGATGTGGTTTTATCATTTACTCAACACTTGATTTATTAATCATTCTATAGCAAATACTAGCCTTTCAAATCATCGAAAAACTTTTTTACACCATCGAAGAAACCTGTTTCTTTTGGGCTATGCTTTTTACTGCTTTTACCCATTTTTTCTTCTAATTGACGTAATAAATCAGCTTGATCACCCGATAAGTTAACTGGTGTTTCAATAACCACTTTACACATCAAATCACCTGTTGTAGCACTACGTACTGACTTAACACCTTTGCCACGCAAGCGGAACATTTTGCCCGTTTGTGTTTCTTTCGGTACTTTTAATTTTACTTTACCGCCTAAAGTTGGTACTTCAATTTCACCACCTAATGCCGCAGTAACAAAACTAATTGGCACTTCGCAATATAAGTGGTTTTCATCACGAACAAAAATATCATGATCACGTACATTTACTTGCACATATAAATCACCTGCTGGTGCACCATGCTCACCTGCTTCACCTTCACCAGACAAACGAATTCTATCACCCGTATCAACACCTGGTGGGATCTTTACTGATAACGTTTTTGTTTTCTCTACGCGCCCTTGACCACGACATGAAGGACATGGATCAGTAATAATTTTACCTTTACCACCACATGTTGGGCACGTTTGTTGTACTGCAAATAAACCTTGGCGCATTTGCACCTGTCCATGTCCATGACATGTAGTACAGGTTTTAGCTGATGTGCCTTTTTTAGCACCTGAGCCATCACAGGGTTCACAACTAACATAAGTAGGCACTTTAATTTCTAAACTTTTGCCTTTTACAGCATCTTCAAGATTTAATTCGACGTTGTAGCGTAAATCAGAGCCACGTTGTGCGCGTGATTGTCGACCACCGCGACCTCGCCCACCGCCAAAAATATCACCAAAAATATCACCAAAAGCATCGCCGAAGTCACCTTGACCACCGCCAAAGCCTCCACCGCCGTGACCGCCTTGTTCAAAAGCAGCATGGCCATATTGATCATAAGCAGCACGCTTTTGATCGTCTTTTAGCACTTCATACGCTTCTTGAATTTCTTTAAAGGTTTCTTCTTTCTCTTTATCGCCTTTAGTTCTATCAGGATGGAATTTCATCGCTAACTTTTTATAGGCTTTTTTGATCTCTTTTTCATCAGCGCTTTTTGCAACACCGAGCGACTCATAATAATCACGTTTTGACATAAATGACTTCTTTTGATTTACACTTTAATTAACATTGGCTTTAACGCAAGAAGCGCCGATTATATCGACGCTTTAATTTTACCTCGCTTAAATAACAACCTTTTAATCGAAATATTAAAGCTAGTTAGCCTAAGTTCAAGGAGCGGTGCTCACCTAAATTAAACTAAATAGCCATAACAAAGTGACTAAAATTATTTGTCGTCTTTAACTTCTTCAAATTCAGCGTCTACAACATCATCTGCAGGAGTTTCGCCACCTTCAGAAGCTGCACCTTCAGGCGCGCCTTGTGCTTGTTGTTTCGCTTGAGCAATTTCCATTAATTTAGCAGACGCTTCCATTAATGCTTGAGATTTAGCATCAATGTCTTCTTTATCTTCGCCTTTAAGTGCTGTTTCAAGTTCAACAATAGCTGCTTCAATTTTTTCTTTATCTTCGCTAGGTAAATCATCGCCAGCTTCTTCAACTTGCTTGCGAGTAGCATGAACCATACCGTCAGCTTGATTACGTGTTTGCACTAATTCTTCAAACTTAGCATCTGCGTCAGCATTGGCTTCAGCGTCACGTACCATTTGTTCTACTTCATCATCTGATAAACCAGAAGACGCTTTAATGGTGATTTTTTGCTCTTTACCTGTTTTCTTATCTTTTGCTGTTACATGTAAAATACCGTCAGCATCAATATCGAAAGTTACTTCAATTTGAGGTGTGCCACGTGGTGCTGGGTCAATACCTTCAAGGTTAAATTGACCTAATGATTTATTTGCACTGGCTTGCTTACGCTCACCTTGAACAACATGAACCGTAACCGCGGCTTGGTTATCATCAGCAGTAGAGAAGGTTTGCGATTGTTTCGTTGGGATAGTGGTATTTTTATCGATAACTTTAGTCATCACACCACCCATTGTTTCAATACCTAATGATAATGGTGTTACGTCTAAAAGAAGTACATCAGTTACATCACCAGAAAGTACACCCGCTTGAATTGCAGCACCCGCAGCAACAGCTTCATCAGGGTTAACGTCTTTACGTGGTTCTTTACCGAAGAAATCCGTAACCGCTTTTTGTACTAAAGGCATACGTGATTGACCACCAACTAAAATAACGTCATTTACGTCACCTACTGATAAGTCTGCATCTTTAAGTGCTTGTTTAAGCGGTTCTAATGTTGCTTTAACCATATCTTCAACAAGCGATTCTAACTTAGCACGTGTTACTTTAATGTTCATGTGCTTAGGACCTGAACCGTCAGCCGTGATGTAAGGTAAGTTAACATCGGTTTGTTGTGCAGAAGAAAGTTCACACTTCGCTTTTTCAGCGGCTTCTTTCAAACGTTGCATAGCCAATGGATCCGTTGTTAAATCCATGCTTTGGTCTTTTTTAAATTCAGCAACAAGATAGTTAATTAAACGGTTATCAAAATCTTCACCACCTAAGTGAGTATCACCGTTAGTTGCTAATACTTCAAAAGTATGCTCGCCATCAACTTCGTCAATTTCAATAATTGAGATATCGAATGTACCGCCACCTAAATCGTATACAGCAACAACTTTGTCGCCTTGTTTTTTGTCCATGCCATAAGCAAGGGCGGCAGCAGTTGGTTCGTTAATGATACGTTTAACATCTAAGCCAGCAATACGACCAGCATCTTTAGTTGCTTGACGTTGTGAATCGTTGAAGTAAGCAGGAACAGTAATTACTGCTTCAGAAACAGTTTCACCTAAATAATCTTCTGCTGTTTTTTTCATTTTCTTTAATACTTCAGCAGAAACTTGTGGTGGCGCAACATTTTTGTCACGTGCTGTAACCCATGCATCACCATTGTCAGCTTTAACAATACCAAACGGCATAATTTTAAGGTCACGTTGAACTTCTTCGTCTTCAAAACGACGACCAATTAAACGCTTAATTGCAAATAAGGTGTTTTTTGGGTTAGTTACCGACTGACGTTTCGCAGGTTGACCTACTAACGTTTCGCCATCTTCTGTGTAAGCAATAATTGAAGGAGTGGTACGGTCACCTTCTGCATTTTCAATAACACGAACTTTGTCGCCGTCTAATACAGCAACACAAGAGTTAGTTGTACCTAAGTCAATACCAATGATTTTACCCATGAGGGGGAAGCTCCTATCTATTACGTTCTAATACGTTTTACTCTCGTTGAAAGTAAAATATTTATCTGTTGTTGAAATAGTAAATGGGGGTAGGAAAACACTTTTCAATAGAAAATTTGTAAAAATTTACTTTTATTTAAAATAAAGTCTTACTTTATTGTTGTACACTTTGATTAACAAGAAAGGGCTGAGACGAAAAAACCAGACAAATTGTCTGGTTTTTATAAAATATACAAACTTTTAATTTATAAAATAATTTATTTTAGCAATTAAACTGACTCATCAACACTCGGTGCAGCCTTTGATACCATAACCATTGCTGGACGAATTAAACGGCCATTTAATTCATAACCTTTTTGCATTACTGCAATCACGGTATTTGGCGCAACGTCTGGTACTTCTTGCATAGACATGGCTTGGTGCAATTCTGGGTTAAAAGGTTGATCTTGTGGATCAACCGCTTTAATACCAAATTTTTCTAACGACGAAATTAAGCCTTGCAAGGTTAATTCAACACCTTCAATAACGGCTACTTTACTTTCATCCTCTTTATCAATATTTTGTAAAGCACGTTCTAAGTTATCAACGGTAACAAGTATTTCGCCTGCAAATTTTTCCAAGGCAAACTTTCTTGCTTTTTCAACATCTTGTGCAGAGCGACGACGAACATTGTCCACTTCAGCTTTCGCGCGAATCACGGAATCTTTTTGATCAAGAACGGTTGCTTCCGCTGTAGCTAAAGCAAGCTCTAACTCGTTTATGCGTTCTTGTTCAGCACTAAGGATCTCATGTGCATGTTCATGCTGATCTTCAACTTGCTCTTCTGCGTCTTGCACTATTTCTGCTGCTAACTGTTCTTCAGCAGTTTGCTGATTTTCTGATTTTGTAGACTCTGTCGTCATAAAAAACTCCAATTAAATCTTAATAACTTTACAATAATATAAATACATTGATGCTAATTATGGGGTCAAGATTACGCTATTCAAGCCCTTCAACAATAGAAATAATTTATTCACTAACTTTACATGATTTATAGCAAATTTAAATCAAACTAAATAACTTCTCTTGTTATTAACGCCAAAAAATTCATTTTATCAAATACAAACTTTACAAGCCACGCAAATAAAGGGAAACTTCTTATAATTAGATTAATTACGAAATAATTGTTATGGCTCAACACTATAAAACAATTGGGCTAATCGGTAAGCCTAACCATCAAGGTGCAAGTGCAACAATTTCAGCACTGCATGAATACTTACTTAATAATAGCTATCAGGTATTGGTAGAAACAACAGTTGCTACATCATTAACAATAGAGGGTATGCACATTTGCTCTCTTACCGATATTGGTGAGCAAGCCGATCTTGCCATTGTTGTAGGTGGTGACGGTTACATGCTGGGTGCTGCGCGTGTTTTAGCTTGTTTTGATATTGGTGTTATTGGAGTAAACCGTGGTAATTTAGGATTTTTAACTGATTTATCACCTGATGAAATAATCAAACCATTAACAAAAATATTACAGGGTGAGTCTCGCTCTGAACAACGCTTTATTATTGAAGCTGAAGTATATCGACACGGTAAACTGAAAAGCTCTAACAGTGCAGTGAATGAAGCAGTACTCCATGCGGGTAAAGTAGCCAGTATGATAGAGTTTGAAGTACACATTGATAACTCTTTTATGTTTAGTCAACGTTCAGACGGTCTTATTATTTCTACACCTACTGGTTCTACTGCTTATTCTATGTCGGCTGGCGGCCCTATATTAACCCCTAACTTAAATGCGCTATCTTTAGTGCCTATGTTTCCACATACATTAACTAGTAGGCCTATTGTTGTTGATGGTAACAGTGAAATTAAACTTATCTTAGCTAATGAAAATCAAGAAAGTTTGCAAGTAAGCTGTGATGGCCATGTTATTTTAGCCGTTATGCCAGGCGATGAAGTAATAATCAAAAAAAGCGCAAGCACTATACGTTTAGTACATCCGCTTGATCACGATTACTTTAATGTGTTGCGAAGTAAATTAAGCTGGGGTAACAAACTATACTAGTATTGTTCTCAGCAAATAAGCGAAAATAATAAGTAAAAAATAACAGTAAAAACATTTGCATTATTTACATTTACTGTATAAATTAACACCTAAGTATTTATACAGTATTATTAGGTGCTCTACATTATGCTTTTACAATTAAACATTCAAAATTTTGCCATTGTTAAATCGCTTGATATAGATTGGCAATCAGGCATGACTACTATTACGGGCGAGACGGGCGCAGGTAAATCAATTGCCATTGATGCTTTGGGCTTATGTTTAGGTGAGCGTGCAACCACTAATGTAGTTCGTCCCAACAGTAAAAAAGCAGAGCTTGCCGCCACCTTTGAAACACAGAACAATACTAATGTGCAACAATGGTTAAAACAACATGACCTATTACTAGAGTCGAGTAGTGAATGCATATTACGGCGCGTTATTTCTGCTGAAGGCCGTTCTAAAGCCTATATAAATGGCAGCCAGGTACCCCTAGTACAGCTGAAAGAAGTAGGTCAATTACTGATTAATATTCATGGCCAACATGATCATCAATTAATAACTAAATCAAGCCAACAGTGCAAATTACTTGATGAATATGCTGATAATAAATCCGCACTTGATGAAGTCAAACATTACTATCAGCAATGGCATAAACTCAATAAAGAGTTAACTTTATTACAACAAAATAAGCAGCAACGAGAGGCTGAACAACAGCTTTTGCAATACCAGGTGCAAGAGCTAAATGAATTTGCTCTACAAGCAGATGAATTTGAAACTTTAGAAAGTGACTATAAACGTCATGCTAATGCGCAAGATTTACTGGACACTACTTTGCAAACTCTGCAAACCCTTACAGAAGATGAAAACTTTAACGTACTTGACTCATTGAGGCATTGTAGTGAAAACATTAGTGCTATTGCACGCCTAGACAAGAGATTAGTGAACGTGGCAGCATTGCTTAACGACTCTTTCGTTCAAATTGAAGAAGCCTCTGCCGACCTTAAACACTATTATCAAGATCTTGAGCTAGATCCCCAAGCCTATGCCATGATCGAAGAACGCTATTCAACAGCTTTGCAACTTGCAAAAAAACACAACCTACCTCCAGAAAACTTAGTTGGCTTCCATCAAGAGTTAATTTTGGCTTTGGCTGCAATATCTAATGATGAATCAAGAATTAATACCGTAATAACAGAAATTGCCACAACCGAACAACACTACCTCGAGTCTGCTGCAGTATTAACAGCTTCAAGAAAAAAAGCAGCAAAAACATTAAGCCAGTTAATCAGCAAAAGTATGCAAGAATTGAATATGCCCCACGGAAAGTTTCAAATAAGCATTACACCAGCAAATGAGAGCACAAGCACTATCTCAAATAATGGTTTAGATAAAATAGACTTTCAAGTTAGCATAAACCCTGGCCAAGCATTAGAAGCAATGAATAAAGTTGCTTCAGGCGGTGAACTATCTCGCATAAGTTTGGCAATGCAGGTAATTTTAGCTGATAAAGTGGTTACGCCAAGCCTGATATTCGATGAAGTCGATGTAGGAATTAGTGGACCAACCGCTGCCATGGTCGGTAGAAAATTACAACAACTCGCAAAAAACACACAAGTTATTTGCGTAACACATTTACCGCAAGTTGCCTGCAAAGGCCATCAACAATTCTTTGTTAGCAAATTAACCGATGGTGAACACACAGAAACAAAAGTTACGGAACTAAGTGAGCAAAGCCGCATCCAAGAAATAGCCCGCTTACTAGCAGGAGATAAAATATCAGAGCATAGTTTAGCTAATGCACGTGAGTTATTAGCAAGTTAAATAAATACCTTGCTGTGAAATTTATGAAAAATAGCTTTGTATCTAAAGCCGTGCTTCGTTACTATACCCAATCTATTTCAAGGGGCTAACCTCTAGACACCTTGGGGTAGTTTTGGGTGTCCCTGTTTACACATTACATGTTAATGTATATTTGTATTATTTTATATTGAAGGAAAGTAAAATTTCATGTTGTTTCGTACCTCAATTATTGCCATAGCGCTATCACTTTCTGCCTGTTCAAGCTGGGTTTATCGAATAGATATTCCGCAAGGTAACTATCTTGAACAAAAAAACATAGACAAAATACAAATAGGTATGACTAAAGAACAAGTTAAATTTGTTCTTGGTAGCCCAGTAATAGTAGATGCATTTGACAAAGACACATGGAATTATATTTATCGCTTTAAATCTGGTCGTAGTGAAACGTTAGATATGCACAAAAGCTTTACTATAAAATTTAGTGAAAATAAATTAGTGTCAGCGGAAGGTGATTTTGAATTATCAGAAAATTTCAATACACCATTTAATGCTCCCATTAAAACAGCTGAAATTGATAAGAAAAAGTAATGTAGAAAGCGAGACAATAGAAAATAATAAAACCAGTAGAAAATACTGGTTTTAACTAGGATTTATTTTTTAAAAAAGTATTAATAAAAAAGCTAACCCAAAATAAATAATTAAAACTTACTGGTATCTGTAAATAAACCAACTTTTAAATCTTTAGCTGTGTATATTTCACGGCCATCAACGCTAACACTTCCGTCAGCTAATCCCATATACAACTTACGTTTAATTACACGTTTAAAATCTATTCTAAATGAAACTTTTTTTGCTGTTGGCAAAATTTGCCCTGTAAATTTAACTTCACCCACACCTAGCGCTCGCCCTCTGCCTGGACCACCTGTCCATGCTAAGAAAAACCCAACTAACTGCCACATAGCATCTAACCCCAAACAACCAGGCATAACAGGGTCGCCTTTAAAGTGACAATCAAAAAACCAAAGATCTGGAGTGATGTCTAATTCGGCTTCAATAAATCCTTTACCGAACTCCCCCCCCTCTTCAGTAATGGTAAGTATGCGATCCATCATCAACATATTATCAGAAGGAAGTTGAGAATTTCCTTCCCCAAACATTTCACCAGTACCAGCCTTAACTAAATCTGCTTTGTTATACGAACTCTGTTGTGCCATTGCCATCAGTATTTATACCTATAAAAGTTGTTTACTTGAGTATGTAATATTTCTTGGGCGCTACTTTAGCGAACACTTGTACACTAAACAACTCCGAACAGTAAAAAATATGAGTTTTAATGACAATAGTCAACTTTTATAGTGTTATTATGCTGCATGTTGATATTGCAAAATTGGTCGGTCAGGGTAACATAGTAGCTAATTGTAGCAGGTTATAAAAGGCATTGAGGTAAAGATGGACGATCTAGTTAAAAAGAAAAAAAAAGCAATGACAAATGCCGAAAAACAAAAACGTTACCGAGAAAGACAAAAATTGCGTGGAAAACAAGAAATGCGCGGCTATTTATCACCCGAAGCAAAAGTCTGTTATCAATTAATTTCAGAACAAACAAATTGGTCTGACAGTATTATTTTAAGTAATGCTGTACGTTTAACTTATGCTGCCTATAAAAATGGGCAAATTGGCTTACTCAATAGTTGGTTAAAAAACAACGAATTATAAAAGGCAAAATCCATTGATAAATATATTATTAGTTGATGATCACGAACTAGTACGCTCTGGCGTTAATAGAATATTAAATGAAGTTAAAGGCTTTAAAGTTATTCATGAATGTGAAACTGGTGAAGATGCAATTAAATATTGCCGTAAAACTGAGCCTGACGTTATTCTAATGGATATGGATATGCCAGGCATGGGTGGATTAGAAGCGACAAAGAAAATTTTACGTATAGCGCCAGATATACAGGTAATTATATTAACAGCCCACACAGAAAATCCTTTTCCAACTAAAGTAATGCAAATTGGTGCAGCAGGCTTCTTAACCAAAGGAGCTGGACCAAATGAAATGATTAACGCAATTAGAGCCGTACATAGCGGGCAACGCTATTTACCTGCCGAAATAGCCCAGCAAATGGCACTAAGCCAATTCAAATCAGTAGAAGAAAACCCTTTTAGTGAGTTGTCTGACCGTGAATTGCAAATAATGCTAATGATCACTCGCGGCGAAAAAGTACCTGATATTTCAGAAAACCTACATTTAAGCACAAAAACAATTAACAGTTACCGTTATAGAATGTTTGAAAAACTTGGCGTTGGAAACGATGTTGAATTAACACATCTGGCTATTCGTCATGGCATGATTAACACAGAAAAATTATAATTTTGTCAAACACAACCACCAACACAGACATGCCAGCAATAAATTTTGATAGTGAAGCCTTTTTAAATTCGGTTACCGAACAGGCTGGCGTTTACCGTATGTACAATGCTGAGCAAACGGTTATTTATGTAGGGAAAGCCAAACAGCTTAAAAAGCGCTTGGCTAGCTATTTTAGAAAAGATGTAGGCTCCATTAAAACAAAAGCCCTTGTAAAGCAAATTTGTGCAATCGACGTCACTGTAACCCACACGGAAGGGGAAGCACTGATTCTTGAAAATAACTACATCAAAAAATATCAACCTAAATATAATATTCTCCTGCGTGATGATAAATCTTATCCCTATTTATTAATTACTCATCATAAGCACCCAAAACTTGGCTTACATCGTGGTGGAAAACGTACCAAAGGTGATTATTTTGGTCCTTACCCAACGGTAGGCGCTGTTTGGGAAAGTTTGCGCTTAATGCAAAAAATTTTTCCTATTAGGCAATGTGAAGACAGTTATTACAAAGCACGCTCTCGCCCTTGCTTGCAATATCAATTAGGCCGTTGTTTAGCACCTTGTGTCGATAAAATATCTCAAGAAGATTATCAACAACAAGTTGATTTAGCCAAGCTATTCCTAAAAGGTAAAAGCTCAATGGTTACTGAACAGCTTGTAAAAAAAATGGAACAAGCAAGCGAAGAGTTAAATTTTGAACAAGCGGCTAAATATCGAGACCAAATCACTACCTTACGTAAAGTTCAACAACAGCAATATGTTAGTGGTATTGCCGCAGAAATGGATGTTATTGGTATATATCGATTGAAATCCCAAGTTTGTCTTCATTTACTTTGTATTCGTGATCATAAAATATTAGGCAGCAAAAGCTATTTTCCCATTGTGCCAAGTGAAACAACCGATGAAGAAGTCATTCAGGCTTTTATTGGACAGCATTATTTAGGTAACGAGCTTGGTAACGGTACAAATGAAGGATTGCTTCCAAAAGAAATTGTAGCACCCAACGAATTTGAACAATTAACTGAATTAGCCGCTTTGTTATCAGAACAGTCAGAGCATGACGTTAAAATATCAACCAAAGTGCGTGCTGAACGTCGACAATATCTAAAACTTGCAGCCACCAATGCACAAACAGCACTTGTTACTCGTAATAGCCATAAAGAATCGATGCAAGCAAGATTTGTTGCCTTAAATGAAGTATTTGAATTAGCCAATGGCATCAACAGAATAGAATGTTTTGATATTAGCCACACCATGGGGCAGCAAACAATTGCCTCAAACGTTGTATTTAATCAAGAAGGTCCTCTTAAAAGTGATTATCGACGGTATAACGTACACGGCATCACACCAGGTGATGATTATGCCGCAATGGCATTTGCGTTAAATAAGCGTTATGGCAAAATAAAAGCTACCGATGAAGAATCATTAAAAAAAATGCCTGACATCGTTTTTATTGACGGCGGCAAAGGGCAATTAGCAAAAGCAGAAGACTTTTTTGCTTTGCTAAGTAGTGAACAATCACTAGACAAAATTCCTTTACTCGTTGGCGTTGCAAAAGGTGAATCAAGAAAACCCGGCTTAGAAACCTTAATATTAGCGGGTTCTCATCAATTAATATCTTTACCTGCCACCTCTCCCGCTTTACATTTAGTACAACATATTCGTGATGAATCTCACCGTTTTGCAATAACTGGACATAGAGCCAAAAGACAAAAAGCGAGCAAAAAATCTTTATTAGAAGAAATAGAAGGAATAGGCGCTAAAAAACGACAGGCATTACTTACTCATTTAGGTGGTATGCAAGAGGTAAATAAGGCTGATATAGCTACATTAGAAAAAGTACCAGGAATCAGTAAAGCGTTAGCAACAAACATTTATGAGACTTTACATAACAAGTGACTATGACTAATCAGCGATCCTGTGTAGAATAAAGTCAGATTTTTTGCAGTGACATTTCAAAGTTAAATAAAAACTATGTGGACATTACCTAATCAAATAACCTTATTCCGGATCATTTTGATCCCCGTTTTTCTACTTATTTTCTATTTACCTTTATCATGGAGCCACTTTGGTGCCTTTGCTGTATTTTGGACAGCATCAATTAGTGACGCCTTAGATGGATATTTAGCCCGAAAATTAAACCAATCTTCAGCATTTGGGGCTTTTATTGACCCTGTAGCCGATAAACTCATGGTAGTCGCAGCCTTAGTGATGATAGCGCAAGACTATCAAACATGGTTAGTAGCAATACCGGCCATAATTATGATTGCCCGAGAAATATTCATCAGTGCCTTAAGAGAATTTATGTCATCTCGTGGTAAACGCGACGTTATTGCCGTGTCTGACATGGGAAAATATAAAACTGCCGCACAAATGTTAGGCATTATGGGATTAATTTGGCGTCCTGATTATGATATTCCATTAATATTATTTTATCTGCCGCACGAAGTTATCAATTATGCTGCTTATTTTTTCTATTTTATTGCCACTATTTTAACCGTTTCAACCTTAATAAATTACTTCAAAGCTGCGTGGCCTGAACTGAAAGGCTAAAAAGCTGTTTGCTATAACATCAAATTAGCTGCTTTTTGAGCAGTCAACAGAAAAAAAGGATTTAATAGTTGACTGTAACTTAATTCGATGTAGAATGCGTTTTCGTTGACAGGGTGTCGACAAATGAAGCGGCTGTAGCTCAGCTGGTAGAGCATCACGTTGCCAACGTGAATGTCACGAGTTCGAGTCTCGTTAGCCGCTCCAATTACTAGTTTTTAGTCGATGAAATATCGACAGATGAAATCATCTCAACTCGCGTTGATAAAATGGCGGGTTGGCAGAATGGCTATGCAGCGGATTGCAAATCCGTGGACCTCGGTTCGACTCCGGGACCCGCCTCCATTATGCCCGGGTGGTGGAATTGGTAGACACAAGGGATTTAAAATCCCTCGCCGAAAAGCGTGCCGGTTCAAGTCCGGCTCCGGGTACCATTTCATCAACAAGTGTTGAGATAAAAATAGTGTTATTTATTGTTGTCAAAACAATTTAGTTACGCTAGAATGCGCCCTCATTTTTAAGTAAATGATTGCGAAAAGAAAAAGCTCTAATGAAGCGGCTGTAGCTCAGCTGGTAGAGCATCACGTTGCCAACGTGAATGTCACGAGTTCGAGTCTCGTTAGCCGCTCCAATTTTGTTTTAGAAAAAACGCAAGCTCTATGAAGCGGCTGTAGCTCAGCTGGTAGAGCATCACGTTGCCAACGTGAATGTCACGAGTTCGAGT
>NZ_JBHFOM010000066.1:0-14394 GCF_053543955.1 Colwellia sp. E150_009 | reverse complement strand
TATGCAACATGAGAGTTACCTTTTTTTGTTTAAATTAAAGATTCGACACCTTTAATAAAAACGGGTAACTCTCAACTTTTCAAGTCGATGTGTCAGATTAAGTCGGAACTAATACAATTAATGGCAGCATGGGCATGTAGAGCTTACTTTATGCATTTTTTGATTGTCACTGGTGAAAATGGGCGCTGATCCATTTCTGTGTTGATTTAAAAATACTTTGATATTTTTCAACACTTTCGATCACAGCGCAAAAACAACCCAGCTACCATCTTCCTTTGACTGATCCATTTGTCTAAACCAAGCGATGTAATTATCAAGATAATCAGTTCCTACACCATTGAATTGTCTAAGCCATTGCTTCCATCTCATCATCCAATTATTTAATGTTTGAATGTGGTAAATACCATCAATAACTCTCTGATTATCAATTGCAATTAGTCGTTTATGATCAAGTTCGAATGGTAAGTTTTTAACGATGGTTTGATAGGATAGGTTTCCATCAGTACAAAGCACGCTCTCAGGCGTTAAAACAGGCGCTAGAGACTTCTCCAACTCTTCACGCGTGTTTCGTTTTAATACACGATGTGTGACCGCTCCGTTGCGATCTAAAGCAAGTAGTACAGGCACTTTAACAATATCATTACTCTTGTTGCCACGCTTTCTAGATGGGCGTGTCATAGTTCGTTTTCCCTTGAATGATTCATTGATAAAGGTTTCATCGGCCTCAATAATTCCGTGCAGCTCAGAGGGTTTGTTTTGCCTAGGTTTTGAAAGAAATTGATGTCTCCAACGCCATGCGGTTTTAACATTAACGCCTAGTTCGCTTGCTGCCTCCCTTATCTTGGCAGTAAACCACATACCTTCAGAATATTGATGCCACTTATCTTGTTTTCTCATGCCTGCCAACGGAGTGCCAGAAAGTGAATTAAATGTCTTAGAGCACAATTTACACATGTAACGCTGCTGACCACGTTCTGTGGTTCCATACTTGGTAAATTCATTACTTCCGCAATGGGCGCACTCACAAATATCTTCCTCGTGAACTGCAATCGCTTTACCTACATGATTAGCAGAAATCATATCCTCAACATGCTGCCTAAGTCGCTTGAGCTGCACAAAAGTTAGGTCTTCTAATGTACTTTGAAGATTAGCAAACTGAGCATTGTTCATGAGATACTCCTAAAGTCTAATTACTTATGGAAGTATAGCTCACCAACACAGAAATGGATCAGCGCCTGAAAATGACAGTACTGCAGCATCATTGATGTTTGAAGATGAATATCTAACAGAGAAAAGTGAACAGCATTTTAAAAGCATTAAGTGGCGAGCTAATGGCATACCTGTTCGCTACGATATTCAAAATGAGTTTGTGGCTGACTTTCAACGTTATATTCAGTTAAGAAATTATTTAATAGACCATTATCAACAAGTTTATAAAGCCCTTTTCATAAGTGCTGCGGTTAGTAAGCTAACACAACTAAGTACAAAGGGAGATGTGTCTTGTTCATTTAGGAAACTATTTGCGATTCAATTCACTGGAACTCCTTTAACAGGTACGAGTAAATCTTTTAGAGTGAATAAATCATGATGGGTTAGAGATAATTACGGTACTGGGATCAGCAGCTATATCATGCAGCATAGTAATAACACAGCTGATTATCATTATGCCGGTAAAGATGTAAATAAATCGGCTGAGCAGTTATCTGACTATTTTGTTGAGCTAGATAATCAACTACTAAAAAAATCACATCCTGTGACCGCGATCCCAAGTGGAAATTGTTCTGAACTATCAAAACCTGAAATGCTGGATTCATTACCGTTAAATGGTGTTGTAACTGTTAATTGTGGAAGCCACGAAGGTTGCTTATTTTGTAGTAAATATCGTATTCATGCCGATGAGACAGATATCAGAAAGTTATTATCGTTGAAGTATTTTATCATACAAAGTCAAAACCTCGCAGCATCACAAGAACATTTTGATAGTGTTTATAAGTCCGTACTTACCCGTATTGAAAGCTTATTAGGTCACATTGGGAATAAAAAGCCTAGCTGCCTGACTCTTATAAAAAAATTCGTAAAGAAGTATTTGAGCAAGAGTTGCTGTCGGAGTATTGGTATCGAAAATTGGAGCTTTTATGTGACTTGGGACTGTTCTGACCAATCTCGATAAACTATTAGTCCGTTTCAAAGCTTACATAATTGTCACCAACAGAATACGCAACTATTTGACTCAGCTCTTGTAAGCTATAAACAGACTCTTTTCGCCATTGGTTAAATGTATCTTGGATGATTTTTAAATTACGCTTTGAAGTTAAGCCACCATCGATTAATTTGTGAGCTCTAAAATAAGCCTCTACATCTCTGCTTAATATGAATGTATCGATACCCAACTGTCGCAATGCATAAGGGCCGGTATTTCCACCTAAACGAAAACCATGTTTTTTAATATGGAGCCAAAGCCCTGTAATATCATCACTAGGCCAATTAGCTAACCACTGGCTAATTGAACCAAATTGGTCACTTACCTCTTTTAACCAAAATGCGTTATCGCGGACAGTTTTAACTTTGGTAAAGTTTCGGATAATTTGAGGATCTGTTGCTTTTCGCTCAAGCATGTCGTCAGGCATCATGACTAATTTATCAATGTCGAAATTCCAAAAAACCTCCTCAAATCCAGCCCATTTTTTATTTACAACAGCCCAAACAAAACCAGATTGAAATATTTTGCGAGTAAACTCTGCTAAGACCTCATTATCACTAACTAATAAAAGCTCGTTATAAGTAAGAGGTTTTGATATTAATTGAGACAAGGCTATTTCACCACCTTTTCGCTCGGCAGCGCGGTGGTAAATATTTTCGAATTTTTCCATGAATTAAACTACTGATTTATTAGATATAAGGGTAGTTTACAGTAGAAGTATCGAAGGTAAAATATGATTACGTATTACTTTTGAAGTAGCACTCTAAGTTTTAAAAAGAGTTTTTGCTGAATCCAAGCCTTAAAGTTAAGTATGAGGAGGACCATATAATTCATATAAACCTATAATTTTAGAGTGTTAACCCTAACTCGCTTTCGCCCCCAATATAACTTCTCTTGTCTACATAATAGTCAATACTAGAATTGTAGACATGCACTCATTTTGTACGAATCGTGCCCCTAAACACTAGATGTTTTTCGCTTTGCTTTCGACATTATGAGTGTCTCAAACTCATTAACGAATACTCAGGGCTTGCTTAAACCGCTCATTATATTGCTTTCGAAGAGTTTGAGAACGCATGTATAAATGAAACAGGAGATTGGCATGAACTCACATTTAAATAACACGAACTACAAAGCATATGTTGGCATTGATTGGGCAAATGATAAACACGACCTCTGCATTCAGGATCCCCTCACTGGTAAACGGGAGTTTTCTCTTATTAAGCATGATGTCGATGAAATTGATAAATGGATCAAAGGACTTAATAAAAGGTTTGGCTCACCAATTGCTGTTGCCGTTGAGTTAACAAAAGGGCCTATTGTATATGCCCTACAACGGTATGGATTTGTTGTTATAGTCCCTATTAACCCGACGACACTTGCAAAATACCGAACAGCTTTTAAACCCAGTAAAGCTAAAGATGATCCCACTGATGCAGAGTTTGCATTAGATCTTATGCTTCGTTACCCAAATCATTTCTCTCTTTTAAACCAACAAAGTGTCAATATGCGTAAATTGTAACTTCCCAACATCTAGCTAATCGATCTGACTATATCAATTCAAATTATCATCAAGTCTGCAATAACTTATTATGACGTAAATTCAACAAATAGAATTTTATTTAAACATTGCACAAATTTAGCTTGTGCCTTAGTTAAATTTTTTTGCATGATATTCTCATGCAAAACTTCTTTTCTACAATTGCTGATATCGAGCAATATTCATCGTGGATGAACCGACAATACAAACTCGCCTGTCAGCATTGCGATAAAGTGGGTTATTTAATTGGTCATGGTTTTGTTTATCGACAAGTAACGAGTCGTCATAGAGAGGTTGTGGGTAAACGATTAGTGTGTTCAACACGGCATAATAATCAAGGCTGCGGTAAAACGTTGCAATTAAGGCTGGCAGTGCAATTACCTCAACGACGTTATCAAGCCATAACATTAGGCATATTTATCATGCTGCTTTTAGCGCAACACTCTGTCGTTAGTGCTTATCAACAAGCGACTAAACAACTGAGTAGCCGCCATGCTTGGCGTTGGTTAAAGACATTAAAGCAAAACACCTGGCGTTATCGTCAATTTCTCTTACCTGTGCCACAGCAACAACCTGAACATTTAAAGCACAAGCATCCGCTTTTTCTTACTCTTTACCAGCATCAAGGTGAGGATAAAGCACAAATCTGTCTGCAATTTCATTTAGCCCAGCAATTGGCCTTTATTTAAGGAATTAACGCCTATTTTGTCATCACGCACAGGCGGTTTGCCTTATTAACATCAAACAATCTCCGTTGAATAGCCACACGCCAATCGTCGTTTATACCACCACAAATCCCGTCAGTGTTGCCGCTACTCCTTTCTCGTTATCGTCACGCAACAACATTAAGGAGAAAATATGAAGTCAAAAGCTAACAAGCCACCCCTAGAAATTCGTTTACAAGTATTAAGTGCCGTAGATTATGCGCCAGGTGATTCTATTCGAAAGCGCATTCAGTCGGTTGCTACGCGTGTATTTACGGATACGCGCACCAATACGAACTATCAATTTACGTGGCGAACCATCAGCACATGGCTATACCGCTTTAAAAAACACGGTATTACCACGCTTGATAATAAAACTCGTCGCGATAAAAATAGTTACCGTAAAATTCAGCCCAATGAACTTAGCGAAGCGATTAACGAAGTCTTGCCGACACTCGGTCGTTGTAAAAACGGCAGTATCCCTAAAATGGCGCTTTACCGACAGCTGCTTAAACGTAACTATTTTAGCCGCAGTCAGCTTTCTCAAACCTCTTTTTATCGCATGGTGCGGATAAACGAATTACTCAACCTTGAGCAAAGCAAAAAGCTGCGCCGCTCCTTTGCTATGCAGTTTGCCAATGAACTTTGGCAGGCTGACACTATGTATGGCCCAAGTATCAAACAAACGGATGGTAAATGGCGTAAAACTTTTCTTATCGCCTTTATTGATGATGCCTCACGCCTTATTACGCACGGTGAGTTTTTCTATGCTGATAACACCGCCAATATGTGTGATGCCTTTCGTACCGCTTTGTTTAAGCGCGGTAAGCCTGAGCGGTTATATTTTGATAATGGCAGTAATTATCGTTCAAAGGAAATACTGCAAGCTTGTCTTCGATTAGATATTCACTTATCTCATGCACCCATTCGTGATGGTGCCGCTAAAGGTAAAATAGAGCGTTTCTTTCGTGGTTTTAGGGACCGATTTCTCGTTGAGAATAAAGATTTCAATTCACTCGATGAGTTAAATGATAAAGCACATCAGTGGATCGAGAATGATTATAACAGTCAACATCACAGCGGTATTCAAATGAAGCTGCTCGATAGGTTTACCCTCGACCATACCCGTCTTACTTTTTTGTATGATGATGAAACCACTGAGGAAGTTTTCTTTATCGAAGAAAACCGCAAGGTCAGTAAAACTAACGTTTTTTCTATCAACAGCCAAAAGTTTGAATGCCCAGTGGATTTACGCAACAAAACCATTCAGGTACGTTATAGCCGCAGTCAGCGCGATAAGTTCATCGTTTATTTTAAAGATAAACGCATGGGCGAAGCATCCCAACTTGATTTGCACTTTAATGCCACGCGACATGCCTTTACTGATGTTAGCGGAGGTAACACATGATTAAGTCTATTTTTGCCACCACTAAAGAGCCGTTTAATCGTCAAGATTTGATGCCAATGGCACAACAAAAACACATTGTAGATATTATTAAAATTCATGCTGGCCAAGGTGGTTTCTCGGTGGTCATCGGTGAGCCCGGTGTCGGTAAAAGTGTACTGCGTGAGCACATTGAAAGTTGGGCAAATGAGCGTGATACCAGCGTTATTTCTTTCTCTCGTACCATGCACACCTATCTTGTTATTCTCAAGCAACTAGCCTTGTCATTTAAACTCGACGTACCGTCTAAAGACATTGAACAGGCGTTAATCAACAGCGCCTTCAAACACGTACAGCAACGTAAAACACTCTACATTCTCATTGATGATGCCCATTTATTAACCATGGAAGTCTTACGCAAATTACGACTACTGTTTGAACGTTTCCCTAAAAAGCATAACCTTGTATTGTTTGGTGAGCCAGACTTATTGCACTATCTTACGCTCAATGTTAACCAAGATATTCGCTCGCGTATTACTTTTTCACAAACCATTAAACCACTTAATGATGATGACCTAGCGCGTTATATCGTTAAAGAGTTAGAAGCGGTAAAAATGGGCATTAATACCTTTGATAATGGCGCGATTGAAGTGATCATACGCGCAGCCAGCGGCAATCTTAGGTTATGTCGCAACCTTTGTTACGCCAGCCTTATCGAAGCCTGCCGTGAAGCCAAGAAAATAGTGACTATCACTCATGTTAATCAAGTGCTTATGCAACCCCATTGGCGTTCACATGACGAACTGCTCAAGCAGCAGGTGAAACCATGAAACTATTACAATTAACCCAGTATTTAAGTAGTGAAGAAGCCGAGACCATCATCACGTTTTTAGATGATTTGAGGGCTATTCTTGTTACGCATTACGGTGAAGAGATCAGGCAAGACCATCGTATACGGCTAAAACTAGATGCTGAGCAGGGAGATAAAGATGATTTTTACCGCATAAAAACGTCATATTGATCATAGCAAAGCCAGTAACAAATGTTACTGGCTTTGCTATTTCTATCGTTTATGACAAGAATTTAGTAAAAACTATGACGAAGTTTGGTAAACGTTATGATTTAAATTTGGCGAGCCACCAATATCGACTGATGAGAATTTGGGAAACTAGCCCAAATGTTGCCAAATCGTTCGATGAATAATTTGGCAAAAAGTACGGTGATAATTTGGTCGGCTACAGAATCTATTAAAAAGCCCCGACTAGCGAGGCTTCGGATTCAAAACAACCAACTATTTATTATTTGTTATGGTTTCGGTTTGAGCGTTTCTTCAGTTTAAAATAATCAAAAATAAAAGTTCCTACAGAAATAATTAAGCTTGTAGTGATAAAGAAACCACTAAAGTCATCTCCAACTAATTTAAACAATCTCAATATTTGATAGATTGGCTCCCATCCACCAATAATAATCAAGATCCCAATAGCTCTTGGACTTATTGTGGCAATGTTACTTAAGTAAGTTTTAATAGTTTTCATTTAACACGATCCTGAGCTTTTATCACAACTTGTAGCTAAGCTAGTAGAATTACCTAACGTTGTACTGATTGCTTCACCAGCACCAACTGCATTAGATTTCATAGAAACTCCAAGGGTTTTGCTTGTGCTTTCATTTATATGTGAGGTCATTTGTTTGACAGCCAAAGAAGGAGTTCCTTTGACAAGAGATATAGCTGCATCCGCTGCATCCCCTAAACCTTGTCCTACAGCAGCTCCCCCTGCACCAAAAGCCATAGCAGTCCCTGAACCATCAGTCAGTGCTTTACCATCTATAGCATTGTTAGCTGTATTAGCTGCTAGGCCAACATTAGCACCGGCTGCAACATTTCCAGCATAAACACCTCTTGCTGAATTTGCAGCGGCAGCAACTCCTCTAGCTAAGTTTGCACCAACAGCACCTGCTGCGGCTGACACTCCGATTTTAGCAACACTTTTAAATGACAATGATAATTCGCCAGATTTATACTGCCTAAATGCTTCAATACCTCCTCCTATTAGGGCACCAAATACACCTATCTTGCCAGTTGGGTCAGTCATATTAACAGGATCATTTCCCACATAAGCATAAAGATTCATCTGATCTTCATAACCCACAGGGTCAGTTTGCAGGAATCGCCCTAGCTTTGGATGATAAATCCGTGCTTTGTAGTAAAATAATCGGATCTATGATCCAGTTTATTTTTAGGTAATTAAGGAGGGAAGTCTAGCGGTTTTCAGCCTAAAAAGTCATCCTTGGCAATGAGTTAAAGAGCACATCAACAATCCATTTACTTTCTAACTCTAGCATTATTTTTACTATTTAGTAAGTGAACTTTCGATAGTGTCACCACCTCAACTATTTAGAGTTGGCGACAAGCTATACGATGTAGATTTAAGGTATTCAGCCGTTAATCTTTTTCACCTGTAGAATCAAACATCTTTCTTGGTAAGAAAGGAAACCTAGATAATAGTATAGATCCAATTTGGCCTAGAGTAATGGGATCTTTTGGCTCAGATTGTTGGGTTTTATTGGTCTTATCAACATGGTGTTTAAAATTAACCTGAACTCCTGATACTGGTTCTTCAACTTTCTTTTGAGCAGGCTTCTGTGCTTGTTTGGGACTTGTTGTTGAGTTAACTTGAACTGGTGGGGCTGAGTTAATAATTTTCATAATGGAATACCTTTAAGCTGTGAAATAAAAGATAAGTCTACCCCCTCATAGCTTTTTACAAAATTATCTGATTATGCTTAAAAAAGTGGGGGCAATTGCCCCCATGATTTTTTATTTAAAGATACGTTTATCACTCAGGGCCGAAGGGTGCGTATCGTTGTAAACTTCCTTCAGCTTGGTGCGTGGTACAAAGGTGTAGACTTGGGTGCTGGTAATATCCGCATGGCCTAACATCTCTTGTACATGGCGAAGGTCGGCTCCATTATCTAACATAATGGTTGCTGTTGAGTGTCTAAACAAATGACAAGCTCCAGCACGCTTAAAGCCTGCAAAACGCACATAACGTGATGCCATATCGGATAATGCATTTGCACGATAACGATAGCCATTATCGTTCAGGAATAATGCACTGCCTGATTTAATGTGCGCTAATTGTGGTCTAAGCTTTGTGAGATAAAAGACTAACCATTCACAAGCACGATCACTTATTGGCAGTATGTACTCTCGCTTACCTTTACCTTTTCTAACGCGAACCAGTTGCTGCTCAAAATCAATATCCTCAAGATCCAAATTGAGCAACTCAACTCTGCGTATTCCAGTCGCAAAAAATGTCTCTAAAATCACTCGGTCACGCATACCTTTTGAGCCAAACAGCATGGTTTGATCGAGTATTTTCTCTACTTCATCAGCACTAAATATCGCTTTAGGTAAAGGTCTACCGACTGAAGGTAAATCAATACAATCCAACTTGTTTGATGTTAAGAGACCACGGTTATACATTTTACCAATAAACGTTTTGATACATAATAACAGGCTATATTTGTTTGCATCACATAGTGGCTGATTATCTTGCGCCTTACGGTATTTGTTGAGGTATTCCATATAATCATCCATCAGTGTAATGTCAATCTCATCAATCATGCGAATTCCTTGGCTAAAGCACCAAGCGCAAAATTTCTTCAATCCATATTTTTTGGCGCGGACAGTATCGCTAGATTGACCTAAAGCTAAACACACCTCTAGATAATATTTAGCACAGCGCCATAATTGATTAGTTGTAGGCTTGTCCATATGCGACCTCCTTAAGATTATTAATACCTTGGGCAATTAGCTCGCCCAAAGCTGGTTTTTGCCAATGAATTATTAGAGATTGTCCATCTCTAACACGACCAAAACGATAACCAACGGCAGATACAACTTGCCCAGTATTATCACGTTCAGGGAAAACCACACAGCCACGAAATAGCTCACCACCAGTAGGTATAAACAAGCCACAATGTTGATAGTGCCCACGAACAACACCGCCTTCGATAGTTCGAGCATTAGGTAATTGCATGCCTAATGTTCGATCACATAAGCCAATATATTCATGCTGTTTCAACTCTGTTGGAATAACGTCAGATGTTTCTACGAAGTGCTGAACAGTTTCACTACCCATAAATTGAGCATTGTAATATTCAAACGCTTGCTTAACGTAGATGTCCTCAAGGTTTAATTGCCCTAATAATTGTTTATAGGCAGCTTCTCCAAGATTATTCATTTCTTACCTCCATTTACACCCAACTTTCTGCGAATAGAGCCACCTTGTTTTCGGTCAACAAGATGAGCATTATGAACAATACGATCCAGAACAGAATCAGCAATAGTCGGATCGCCAAACGCTTCATGCCAACTCGCCATAGGGTATTGGGAGGTAATGATCAGTGAAGAGTTTTGGTCGCGTGACTCAATCAGCTCAAACAACAAATGTCGCTGGGCTGCACTTAGTGATGCCACACCCCAGTCATCAATAACCAATACCGAAATTCGACTCAATTTTTTGCAATACTGCGCAAACTTCTCTTCTTTATCTGCGGCTATAAGCTGCAATAACAGCTCATTGTAGCGAAAGAATCGAACCGAAATACCCGACATAATGGCCTGATTAGCAAGACAACAAGCCAAATAGGTTTTTCCTGCACCTGTAGGGCCAGTAAATACAACATGCTGATTATTTTTAGCCCAATTAAGCTCAGCTAAGTCTTCTATTTTGGAAGGCTCTAAACCGGGATGATAGGTATAGTCAATCATACTAGTCATCGCATTAGGCCAACGAAGTTTTGCTTGTCGTTGGAGGGTTTTAATACGTTTGTTTAATGCAGACGTTTCCTCCGCTAACAACAAATTATCTATACGTGATAAGAAGCTTTTAGTTTCAAAAGTTTTGGAAGCCAATTGCTGATCTAATGCTTCCATAAAGCCAGTTAACTTGAGGTTGACGCACTTCTCTGCGATTTTATCTCTAAGCTTCATGAGAGCCTCCGTAATAGTCACTACCACGAACATTCTCATGAGCAGCAATATAAGCAGGTAAGTTATCGATACCGTCTTGCTCATCTTGTGCTCGCACGACTAACTCAACATCAGACACACTCAACATATTGTGCTGCAATGCATATTCACAGGCACCATCAAGTACATCTACACCATTTTTACCACTAAGTTTCATTAACGCTCTACAGCGCTTTCCAATGGCGCGTGAGCGTAGATTTCGTACTTTTGAGTACCAAAGTTCAACGAGCTGGCTAATATGCGTACCTGACTCAGTTGCCCAAGCAATATTCTTATCCATGTTATTGCTTTCAAGTTCAGCAACATGATCTGGGTGCATATGCTCTTTGAGCATAGTTGCCCCCATTGGGTCATCTACAAGCTCATGTTCCGCAACAAGTTGATGCAAATGCACTACACGTAACGAATTTAACGTGACATATATTTCAACGGTTTCGCCATGTATTGCCCATGGAACTGAATACTCATGCTTGCGATATTTAACCGTATACTCAGGTGATACCTGCTGTATAAGCTTATCGACAATGATATCGAAATCAGTAAAAGGAAGAGGGTTAAGTAATCGCTTCTCGTTTTTATTGAATAAATCATTACGAGAAAAATTTAAGCCTTGAAAGTTCAAGTTATTCAATACTTCCACCTCTTTCATTAAATGTTGATTAACCTCCTTTAAATTAAAAAACTGCCAGTCTTTATTCATAGGAATAATAATTCGTTGCGTGACAAACTTAACCCCAAGCTCTGCGTGAGACTTGTCTTGAGGTCGTCCTACGCGACATGAATCCATCAAACAATTGTAGTGCTCACCAAAAGCACTGATGTTTTCCACAAAAGTAGGAATAAGACCGGGGGTTGTTACAAGCGCTCTAGCATTATCCATTGATACAACTTCAGTGGCTCCACCGAAGTACGCAAACATACGGCACATCCCATCAATCCAGTCTGCCGTTGTTTCACCGGGGGTAGCAAAAGCAAAAATCTTCTTGCTACAACCTAAGACTGCAACAAATACTTTTGCCCATGTTTTTTCGCCTTTCATGTTGTAGCAAACTTTAGTACCAGCGTAATCAATGAAAACGACTTCGCCTGCGGCATGTAGTTGTTTCATCGATAATTTACAACGTTTTAGTACTTTGTTCACTGTACGACAAAATTGTGAGTAGCTCATTGCCGAAGCGGGATCGAGCGCTTTGTATTCGAGGTAAAGCACTGTCAAACTTTTACGCTTCCCTTTCTCCAGAGTACGTTCAGTAACAACGTATTCAATATCAGGAATGCGCTTTTTACAGCCCTTTAATATATTAGGAAACAGCAAACTGACTAGCTGCTTGTTATTCAATTGCTCTGCTAATGGCAGGTCAACATCATGCTTTTCGCATCGCTTGTTAAGACGCACCATTGAGGAAGGTGATGCAATTGCAAGCTCAGCTTGTTTACGTATAGTTATTTCTGGCAGCACGAATTTTGCGCGTATCGCTGCACGAATTTGATTTGGAGTTAACATGTATTGTTACCTTTATCTTTATTTATATCTGTATTTGTTAAAAATAAAGGCGCACGAGGCCATCAAGCTAATTTACTCATTAACTTGACAAACAGCCCACATACTACAACAATAAGTACATCATCTGAGTTCGAATTTAGATGTACTTTCAAAAGCCCTGAGTTCGCGCTCGTACGGGCTTTTGTCGTTTCTGCGCCAATAAAAATTATTACTTCGACATTTCTTTTATTTACAATTAGTCATTTTCTTTCTCCTTTTTAAAGGCTTGTTCAGCCAAAAATATTGCTACATCTTTTGCCAAGGCAAACTTGCCGCGTCTATTCGGCATTTCAAAGGTGTGTACAGGAAAAACGCCTCGTAAAATAGCTTGCTTAACAGCATCAGCCGATCTGAAATTTAAGGCTTTATGTAATTGCTTTAGCGTCAATATTGGTGAGTCATATAACTTCAATAAATCAGCTTCAAGTTCACTTGCCAGTTCCTGCATTTCGGTTCTACTCAATAAAGTTTCTCTCCTTTTAGTAATTAGCGGAACTTATAGACTAGACTTTGATATCAAAGACAACATTGTTTTGTTATTTACTGACTTTCAGAGAAGCTCTTAACGTCACAAGAATAATAAGTAACTGATAAATAAAAAGATGAAATTTCTGGGGAGGCAGTCAAAATGATGAACATTAGCCGTGAACCCTATATTTATTCAGAAAATAAATACGCATTAGTGAGAAATAAACTGGCGTTCAAAGGATATAGCCAGCTCAATTCAGGTCTTAAAAAAGCATTCACTCAAGTTAAATTTAGAGACTATTTAGACTGGCATGGATTTAATACTGTCGCAGATTTCATCAAACAACTAAGTTCTCAGGATAGACGCGACTACATCAACCCGAATAAATTTAATAAGGAAAGGTTTGAAATAGAAGAGCGGAGTCGTTATTGGTATAATCTATCAAAAGGACAGCCTATTACGTCTTTAACGACAACATTCTATGTTAATGATGCTGTAGGTCTTTATAATCTATTTGGTTGTAGCTTTTCGTTTTGGCAAACATTAAACTCAAGCATCAATATTTCCTTTAGTGCATACCTGCTAGCAACAGAATTACAAAAGCAAATTTTCATCAAGCATAAATTTTCCAGACACCAATCTTCAGAGCAATTTACCAACAATATTAAGCGACTCTATGAAGCACAGCTTGAGAAGCTTTATTCAGATAAATCGATTGACTCTTTACACGCTTTGACACTGTTATTTATTGGTCATCATAATCGTTCAGGTACAAATCAAAGCCAAAAAGTTGAGAAGTACTTATACGCTCAATTTCTCTTTTTGATGGGGTACAAATATAAAATTAAAAATATTGGCGAGCTGTTTGTACACTTAAATTTATTGCTGGTATGTAATTCAATCTATAAAGAAGAGATAGAAAGTCGTTTAATCAATTTTGACCAATTAGAAGTTGATCATGCGGTTGTTAGTGCTTTAACTAAATCTGTAAAATCACTTCCTAAAAAAGAGCAGGAAAAAATAGTGAGTCAAAAAATCATGGCTTACTTAAACGAACAAATCCTTCACCCACTTTTTCACGCTTACTCCAACTAATAAATATTATTTGTAGCGATCAATTATTATTAAATGAATTAATTTTGTTTCATTGCTATGCGAAAAGCGTTTCTCTTATAAAGTTGGAATAATTCACCTAGATAAGAACAGCTATGTCATTTAATGAGAATATCTAAATGTAAATTCGCACCCAATTGGCACTTAAATATTCAAGAATGACATACAGCAAACTTTTTGACTGAAACAAGAGTGGCACCACAATGAAACAGCTTTAATTCCGCGTTAATAAAATCAATTAATTTAAGCAATATTAATAGGCTGATAATATTTGCAAAGTGCAACACTGAATTTAGCAGATGCTATAGTGAAAGACCAATTCATACTGAATTCTATCCATTATATTGCTTAAAAATCTTGGCAATATTCAGCCCTAACTTTTAATATGAATGCCTATTTTTTT
>NZ_JBHFOM010000065.1:0-17502 GCF_053543955.1 Colwellia sp. E150_009 | reverse complement strand
ACCGTAGGTGCTGGTGTAGTATCATCAATTATCGCTTAATTGATAACTAATTTGCGCTAGAATTTATGTTGGTGGCATTGGAAGTAGTTATTGACTAGCGTCAACTCCGTGCTTCCGCTTTGCTAACCCATCATCTAGCATTAAATTAATCTATCAATACTATCTATTAGATACGTTAATTCAAAAGGTCGCTTATGCGGCCTTTTTTGTTTTAAAGCACTTAAAGTTATTTGGGGTGGTGCGGTATCTGGTCTAATACTTACTGGAAGCCTGAATTTGTTCATACTTCCAGTGCTTAATTCAATAAGAGAATCTTGGGAATATTAAGCTTTATTGGGGATAATTTGAATTTCTACACGACGATTTAATGCCCTGTTTTTTTCTGTGTCATTCGAAACAAGTGGTTGGTTTTCGCCGTGCCCCGTAACTTTTAGACGTTCGGCAAGTATATTTTTGTTCACCAAATAATCCTTTACGCTTTGTGCTCTTTGTGTAGATAAGTTCTGATTGAAGGTATTGCTACCGCTGCTGTCGGTATGCCCTTCAATGCTGAGTAAAGTTTTATCAAATTTTGTTAGCACCTTAGCAATGTCATTTAAGGTTGTATGAAAGCCCGTAGAAACATAGGACTGGTTTGTTGCAAAAGTAATGTTTGATGGCATGATAAGACGTATATTATCGCCTTCGCGAACGACGTCTATACCAGAACCAGCGAGCTCATCTCTGAAAGCCTGCTCTTGCTTGTCCATATATTGCCCAATACCTGCGCCAGCAATAGCGCCAATCGCAGCTCCCCAGACTAAACGTTTCTTGTCGTGGTTACCGGTCGATTTGCCGAGTATGGCACCAGCAACAGCGCCTATAGCTGCGCCTTGTTCAGTATTGTTAGCACAGCCGGAAAGCGTAAGAGAAATGGCAATAGCAATTGTAAGCGGATTTTTAAAAATCATAGATGATCCTTTAAACTGATAGTGAAATGTCTGACTAGTATAACTCATCAAAAATTGAAATATGTACGAACCTTGGCTTATATCGAGCAGAAAAGGAATAAATTCAACCAAATTGCCAATTAGAAAATTTGCGGAAGTAATGCAACAAAAATACTTCTTGAGAAATATGCTCGGCTGAGTATAATAGCGCCTCACTTCTCGAGTATCTCTTAATTCCCAATAAAACTAAGATTCACCCGATAAGTGTAACTATTGCTTTAGCGAAGATATTGCTTTATGCATTGTAGGGGTGTAGTTCCAATTGGTAGAACAGCGGTCTCCAAAACCGATGGTTGGGAGTTCGAGTCTCTCCACCCCTGCCATTTTGTTAAAAAGTCTCGGAATTGTGTTTCCAGATGGTTTCAAATTTGACGATAATTACGGATTGAAATATGAATGCAAGTACAGAAGAACAACCAAGCAGTTCTCTAGACGGCTTAAAGTGGGGCGTTATTGTCTTATTATTAATAGCTGCTATTGGTGGAAATTATTATTATGGCCAAGAATCAGTGCTATTACGTGCGGTTGGTGTAGTGCTTGCTGTTGGTATTGCTGGCTTAATTGCTATGCAAACATTAAAAGGGCGTACGGCTGTTGCATTTGCTAAAGAATCACGAACCGAAGTGCGTAAAGTGGTTTGGCCAACCCGCCAAGAAGCTATTCAAACGACAGGTATAGTATTGGTAGTTACATTGTTAATGTCATTACTGCTTTGGGGATTAGATTCAGTTCTTTTCTGGATAGTCGGCTTAATTACAGGAATGAAGGTATTATAATGTCTGAAGATTTTATTGAAGATTCTGCTGATAGCGATGAAAATGAAGTAGTACAGCCAGAAATTACAGAAGCTGCTGCGAAGAATCCAAAATTGAGATGGTATGTGGTACAAGCATTTTCTGGCTATGAAGGTCGAGTTCAAAAAACCTTGCTTGAGCATATCGAAATTCAAGGGTTACAAGAAAAATTTGGTGAAGTATTAGTACCTACTGAAGAAGTTGTTGAAATGCGTGCAGGGCAAAAGCGTAAAAGCTCTCGCAAATTCTTTCCTGGCTATGTATTAGTACAAATGGAAATGGATGAGCAATCTTGGCACTTAGTGAAAAGTGTACCAAGAGTTTTAGGTTTTATTGGTGGAACGAGTGACCGTCCTGCACCTATTACACAAAAAGAAGCAGATCGAATCCTTCAACGCCTTGTTGATACAGATAAACCTAAACCTAAAACCTTATTTGAACCAGGTGAAGTTATTCGTGTTATTGATGGTCCATTTGCTGATTTCAATGGTGTTGTTGAAGAACTTGATTATGAGAAAAACCGTATAAAAGTTTCCGTACTTATTTTTGGTCGCTCAACACCTGTTGATCTTGAGTTCGGTCAAGTTGAAAAAGGAAGTTAAATTAAAGTAATTTTTCTTTAATTAATAAACCAAAGAGCTATCTTTGGTTTTTTTATATCTTTTTATAAACAATAGAATAATCACTTGAAACCGCGTTAGTGAATGGTATATAATCCGCTGCCGCGTTTTTTTAGCGCGGTCTAAATTAAGTTTTTATTGTTTAATACAAATAAAACATTTAGTAAACAGGGAAGCGAAAACTGTTAGTAGCAGTGATTAGCGTTACTTACCCATAATGAAGGTATTTTAAAATGGCTAAAAAAGTCCAAGCTTTAATCAAGCTACAAGTAGCTGCTGGTGCAGCTAACCCGTCGCCACCAGTTGGTCCTGCATTAGGTCAACATGGTGTGAACATCATGGAATTTTGTAAAGCGTTTAACGCAAAAACAGATTCTTTAGAAAAAGGTGCTCCGGTTCCAGTTGTAATTACTGTTTATAGTGACCGTTCATTTACTTTTGAAACAAAAACCCCACCTGCTGCTTATTTACTTTTAAAAGCTGCTGGTGTAAAAAGTGGCTCTGGTCGTCCTAACACAGAAAAAGTTGGAACTGTAACTACAGCTCAACTTGAAGAAATTGTTAAGACAAAAGAATCTGATTTAACTGCTGGTTCTATGGAAGCTGCAGTGCGTACCATTGCGGGCAGTGCTCGTTCAATGGGTTTAGTGGTAGAGGACTAATCAATGGCTAAATTAACAAAACGCGCTCGTCTTATCCGTGAAAAAGTAGACGTAACAAAAGAATATGATATTAACGAAGCAGTTTCTTTATTAAAAGAATTTGCTACAGCGAAATTCCGCGAAAGTGTTGATGTTGCTGTGAATCTTGGTATCGATGCTCGTAAATCTGATCAAAACGTTCGTGGTGCTGCTGTACTACCTAATGGTACTGGTCGTGATGTACGTGTTGCTGTATTTACACAAGGCGCAAACGCAGAAAAAGCAAAAGAAGCTGGTGCTGATGTTGTTGGTATGGAAGACCTAGCTGAATTAGTTAAGAAAGGCGAGATGAACTTTGATGTTGTAATCGCTTCTCCTGACGCAATGCGTGTAGTTGGCCAATTAGGCCAAATATTAGGCCCACGTGGTTTAATGCCTAACCCTAAAGTTGGCACTGTAACTCCTGACGTAGCTGGTGCAGTTAAGAATGCTAAGTCTGGTCAAGTACGTTACCGCAATGATAAGAACGGTATCATCCATACTACGATTGGTAAGGCTGATTTCGAATCAACTCAATTGCAAGAAAACTTAGAATTTTTGCTAGAAGCGCTTAAAAAAGCAAAACCAGCAAATGCTAAAGGTCAATACATTAAAAAGATTTCACTTTCTACTACTATGGGTGCTGGTGTTGCCGTTAACCAAGCTAGCTTGACTGTAGCTTAATTGTAGAAAAGTAAATTTCATTTATTTGAACTTTACAAAGGCGAAATTATAACCTATAATTTCGCCCCTTAAATTTTGGTAGGAGTTTGTCTATCTAATTCTGTCTTTGATAGAATAGGAACAAACCCCCGTCCAAGACCGTAGGTGTAAAATGATGTGGATAAATAGGTATTACTAAATTTATACCTTGTCGTTTTACTTAATCTCCTACGTAGATGGTGATTACCCAGATATTTTTTCCTTAAATTCTGGTCCTCGCCGTAATGGCCTAACAATTAGATTACTAACTGTTAGGGATTGTAAATACCGGTAATTTTTCCGGTTTGAACCAGGAGTTAAAGCCAATGGCTATCAATCTTGATGACAAAAAAGCAATTGTTGCTGAAGTTCAAGAAGCTGCCGCTGGCGCTCAATCAGCTGTTATCGCGGATGCCCGTGGTGTAACAGTTGAGGCAATTACTGTATTGCGTAAGCAAGCACGTGAAAATGGCGTATGGATGAAAGTTGTCCGTAACACATTAGCACGTCGTGCAGTAGCAGGTACGGATTTTGAATGTGTTAATGATACATTTGTAGGCCCTACACTAATTGCATTTTCAAACGAACACCCAGGTGCTGCGGCACGCTTATTCACAGATTTCGCTAAAACTAACGAAAAATTTGAATTAAAAGCGGCAGCATTTGAAGGTAATCTTGTCGACGTAAATATGTTAGCTAAGCTACCAACTTACGACGAAGCAATTGCCCGTTTAATGAGCGCTATGAAAGAACCATCTGCCGGCAAATTATGCCGTACGATTGCTGCAGTTCGCGATCAGAAAGAACAAGAAGCTGCTTAATAGTTTTTCTTATTGTAAGAAATCTATTTTGGCTAGTATTAACTTTAATAACAGCCAAGCTTATTGTATTTAATAGTTATTCAAACAGTGCTTATGACTTCAAAATGAAGCAAAGACTGTTTCTTAAAAACAGGAAATTTTATAATGTCTATTTCTAAAGACGATATCCTAAACGCTATTGCTGAAATGTCAGTAATGGATGTAGTTGCATTAATCGAAGCTATGGAAGAGAAGTTTGGCGTATCTGCTGCTGCTGCTGTTGCTGTTGCTGGCGGTGATGCTGGTGCTTCTGCTGAAGAACAAACTGAATTTGATGTTGTTCTAACTAGCTTTGGTGATAAGAAAGTTGCAGTAATTAAAGCTGTTCGTGGCGCTACAGGTTTAGGCCTTAAAGAAGCTAAAGAGTTAGTTGAAGCTGCTCCTAAAGCAATCAAAGAAGGCGTAGAAAAAGCTGAAGCTGAAGAGCTTAAGAAAACTCTTGAAGAAGCTGGTGCTTCTGTTGAGATCAAATAGTCTGTTACTAAACAGATTGTTTGCCTGAAAAGGCATGGCTGGTGATTTTAACGTCACCGGCCTTTTTGCGCTTTTTACTGTTATAAAACAAAGACTGTTTTAAACAAAAACAGGGCAGTGTGTTTTATTGTAAAAGTGTTAGGTGATTTTTATAATTATCTAGTAATGTTTAGACGTAAACATTACCTAAATAACCTGTCTATGTAAGGATACTTACTAGACAGATTTGGCCATAACCAGCAAGCTGAGGAACCCCATGGCTTACTCATACTTTGAGAAAAAGCGAATTAGAAAGGACTTTGGTAAAAGTGCACAAGTAATGGAATATCCATTCTTGTTGTCCATTCAACTCGATTCTTTCCGCAAGTTTATTGATATTGATACCACAGGTGAAACCGGTCTAGAGGCTGCTTTCCGTTCTATTTTCCCAATAAAAGCTTATTCAGGTAGCTCAGAATTACAATATGTAAGCTATCGTTTAGGCGAACCGTTATTTGATGTTAAAGAATGTCAAATACGTGGTGTAACTTATTCTGCACCGCTACGCGTTAAATTGCGCTTGGTGGTATACGATAAAGAAGCCCCGGCAGGTACTGTAAAAGATATCAAAGAGCAAGAAGTGTACATGGGTGAAATCCCGTTGATGACAGATAACGGTACTTTTGTAATTAATGGTACTGAGCGTGTTATCGTCTCACAATTACACCGTTCACCAGGTGTTTTCTTTGATCACGATAAAGGTAAAACGCATTCATCGGGTAAAGTGTTATATAACGCACGCGTGATTCCTTACCGCGGTTCATGGTTAGATTTTGAATTTGATCCAAAAGATAACTTATTTGTACGTATAGACAGACGCCGTAAATTACCAGCGTCAATTATATTACGTGCATTAGAATATTCTACAGAAGAAATCTTAGATATTTTCTACGATACAACTAATTTTGCTATAAAAGGCGATAAGTTGGTTATGGATCTTATCCCAGATCGTCTTCGTGGAGAAACAGCTACTTTTGATATTTCGATCGAGAAAGGTGAAATATTAGTAGAGTCTGGTCGTCGTATAACGGCTCGTCATATTAATGCACTAAATAAAGCTAAAGTTGATTCGTTAGAAGTACCAGCTGAATATATTGTTGGTAAAGTGCTATCGAAAGCCTATATTGATAAATCAACAGGTGAAGTTATTGCTGAAGCGAATGCTGAATTAACCTTAGAGTTACTAGCGCAGTTGAGTCAAGCAGGACATAAATCTATCTCTACCCTATATATGAATGAATTTGATGTTGGTTCATATATGTCTGATACATTACGTGTTGATAGCTCAACTAATCGCCTAGAAGCGTTGGTTGAAATTTATCGTATGATGCGCCCTGGTGAGCCACCGACAAAAGATGCAGCTGAAACCTTATTCAGTAATTTATTCTTTGCTTCAGAACGTTATGACTTATCGACTGTAGGTCGTATGAAGTTTAATCGTCGAGTAGGTAATGCTGATGATATTGGTTCAGGTATCTTATCACAAGATGATATTATCTCAGTGATGAAAACCTTAATTGACATTCGTGATGGCAAAGGCGAAGTTGATGATATTGACCATTTAGGTAACCGTCGTATTCGTTCTGTTGGCGAAATGGCTGAAAACCAGTTCCGTGTTGGTCTTGTTCGTGTTGAACGTGCTGTTCGTGAACGTTTAAGTCTAGGTGATTTAGATGCGATTATGCCGCAAGATTTGATTAACGCTAAGCCAATTTCTGCGGCAGTGAAAGAATTCTTTGGTTCTTCACAATTATCACAGTTTATGGATCAAAACAACCCGTTATCAGAAGTTACCCATAAGCGTCGTATTTCTGCTTTAGGGCCGGGTGGTTTAACGCGCGAACGTGCTGGTTTTGAGGTGCGAGATGTGCATCCAACGCATTACGGTCGTGTTTGTCCAATTGAAACGCCTGAGGGGCCAAACATTGGTTTGATCAACTCGCTTTCATGTTACGCACGCACTAACGATTTTGGGTTCTTAGAAACACCATATCGTAAGGTCGTTGATGGCCTAGTTACAGAAGAAATTGACTACTTGTCAGCAATTGAAGAGGGTAATTTTGTAATTGCTCAAGCAAATGCTGAACGTGATGCATCTGATATGTTGATTGAAGACTTAGTTAACTGTCGCCATAAAAATGAATTTACATTAAAGGCTCCTGCTGAAGTTCAATATATGGATGTTTCACCTCAACAAATTATTTCTGTTGCGGCGTCACTTATTCCTTTCCTTGAACACGATGATGCTAACCGTGCCTTAATGGGCTCGAACATGCAACGTCAAGCAGTACCAACCCTTATCGTCGATAAGCCTCTTGTAGGTACTGGTATGGAAAAAGTAGTTGCTGTTGATTCAGGTGTAACAGCTGTTGCTAAACGTGGTGGTGTTGTGAGTTATGTTGATGCCTCACGCATTGTAGTAAAAGTAAATGAAAATGAAATGCGTGCTGGTGAAGCAGGTATTGATATTTACAACTTAACTAAATATACCCGTTCTAACCAAAACACATGTATTAACCAACGTCCAGTATGCCGTATGGGTGAACCAGTGGTTCGTGGTGATGTATTAGCCGATGGTCCTTCAACGGATATGGGTGAATTAGCACTTGGTCAAAATATGCGTATCGCCTTTATGCCGTGGAATGGTTACAACTTTGAAGATTCAATGTTGTTATCTGAACGTGTTGCTATTGAGGATAGATTTACTACCATTCATATACAAGAGCTAACATGTATCGCTCGTGATACTAAGCTAGGTAGTGAAGAGATTACTGCTGATATTCCTAATGTTGGTGAATCAGCTTTATCTAAATTAGATGAAGCGGGTGTTGTCTATATTGGTGCTGAAGTGAACGGTGGTGACATTTTAGTGGGTAAAGTTACTCCTAAAGGTGAAACACAATTAACACCAGAAGAAAAACTTTTACGTGCAATTTTTGGTGAGAAAGCAGCTGATGTAAAAGACAGTTCTTTGCGTGTACCAAACTCTGTCAAAGGTACAATCATAGACGTACAAATATTCACTCGTGACGGTGTTGAAAAAGATGCTCGTGCGATTGAAATTGAAGAAATGCAGCTTAAAGAAGTTAAGAAAGATCTTGGTGATGAATTAAGTATTTTGGAAGATGGCATTTATGCACGTACCAAGAAGTTATTACTTTCTGCTGGTTTAAACGAGTCTGACCTAACGTCAATGTCTCGTGATAAGTGGTTATCACAAAACTTATCAAATGAAGACCAGCAAGCAGAACTAGAACAAATAGCTGAGCAATACGATAATATTAAAGAAGACTTCGATAAGAAGTATGAAATTAAACGTCGTAAAATTACGCAAGGTGATGACTTACAACCAGGCGTGTTAAAAATAGTTAAAGTTTATTTAGCTGTTAAGCGTCGCATACAGCCAGGTGATAAAATGGCTGGTCGTCATGGTAATAAAGGTGTTATTTCAAATGTAGTACCTGTTGAAGATATGCCGTACGACGAGCATGGTGTGCCAGTGGATGTTGTTTTAAATCCACTAGGTGTACCATCACGTATGAACATCGGTCAGATCTTAGAAACTCACTTAGGTATGGCTGCACGTGGTATCGGTGAAAAAATTAACCGCATGTTAGAAGCCCAGCAAGAAATTCATAAACTGCGTAACTTTATTCAAGAAGTTTACAATGTAGGTGAATCTCGTCAAGAAGTTGATGTTGCGAGTTTCTCTGATGAGGAAGTATTGCGCTTGGCTGGAAACTTACGTGCCGGTTTACCTATTGCAACACCAGCATTTGATGGCGCTGCAGAAAAAGAGATTAAAGAATTATTTAAACTCGCAGATATGCCAGAAAGCGGTCAGTTTACTTTAACTGATGGTCGTACTGGTCGCGAGTTTGAACGTCCTGTAACGGTTGGTTACATGTATATGCTGAAATTAAACCATTTAGTTGATGATAAAATGCATGCACGTTCTACTGGTTCTTATAGCTTAGTTACACAGCAACCTCTTGGTGGTAAAGCACAATTCGGTGGTCAACGTTTCGGTGAGATGGAAGTATGGGCCTTAGAAGCGTACGGCGCGGCTTATACGCTACAAGAAATGCTGACGGTTAAATCTGATGATGTTGCCGGTCGTACTAAAATGTATAAAAACTTAGTAGACGGTGATCACCGTATGGATCCAGGTATTCCTGAGTCATTCAATGTATTACTTAAAGAAATTCGTTCTCTAGGTATTAACATTGAATTAGACCAAGACTAGGTTCTAAGCAATGAGTCGCTGAACACTGATAATTTGAAAATCAGTGATGCAGTAAGCGGAGAAGGTAAAATATTACCTTCTTCTATAGATTTAACTCCGACAGGAGAAGAGTGTGAAAGATTTACTTAAGTTTCTTAAGCAACAAAATCAAACAGAAGATTTCGATGGTATTCGCATCGGTCTAGCCTCGCCAGATTTGGTACGTTCATGGTCATTTGGTGAGGTTAAAAAACCTGAAACCATCAACTACCGTACGTTCAAACCTGAGCGAGATGGCTTATTTTGTGCGCGTATTTTTGGTCCAGTAAAAGATTATGAATGTCTTTGTGGAAAATACAAACGCTTAAAGCATCGTGGTGTCATTTGTGAAAAATGTGGTGTGGAAGTTACGTTAACTAAAGTTCGTCGTGAACGTATGGGTCATATCGAATTAGCTAGCCCTGTTGCTCATATCTGGTTTTTAAAATCATTACCGTCACGTATTGGTTTATTACTTGATATGACATTACGTGATATTGAACGCGTACTTTATTTTGAATCTTATGTTGTCACTGAACCTGGTATGACAACATTAGAGAAAAGCCAAATTCTAACGGAAGAAGAATATCTTGATGCCTTAGAAGAACACGGTGATGAATTTGACGCCCTTATGGGAGCCGAAGCTGTTTTAGCTTTACTACAACAAATTGATTTAGATGGTGAAGTAGCGCAAATGCGTGAAGAACTACCTGAAATCGGTAGTGAAACAAAACGTAAAAAAATCACTAAGCGTTTAAAATTAATGGAAGCATTTGCTGCTTCAGGCAACAAGCCTGAGTGGATGATTATGAATGTTCTTCCTATTTTACCGCCAGATTTACGTCCATTAGTTCCATTAGATGGTGGCCGCTTTGCGACCTCTGATTTGAATGATCTATACCGTCGTGTAATCAACCGTAACAACCGTTTAAAACGTCTTTTAGATCTCGTTGCCCCAGACATTATTGTACGTAACGAAAAACGGATGTTACAAGAGTCTGTTGATGCGCTTTTAGATAACGGTCGTCGTGGTCGCGCTATTACGGGGTCTAACAAACGTCCTTTAAAATCACTTGCCGATATGATTAAAGGTAAGCAAGGTCGTTTCCGTCAAAACTTACTAGGTAAGCGTGTAGATTACTCTGGTCGTTCTGTAATTACCGTGGGTCCAACATTGAAACTTCATCAATGTGGTTTACCCAAGAAAATGGCATTAGAATTATTTAAACCATTTATTTACGGTGTGTTAGAGCGTCGTGGTTTAGCCACTACGATAAAGGCAGCTAAAAAATTAGTAGAACGTGAAGGCGCGGAAGTTTGGGATGTACTTGATGAAGTTATCCGTGAACATCCAGTTATGCTTAACCGTGCACCAACCTTGCATAGATTAGGTATTCAAGCGTTTGAACCCGTGTTGATTGAAGGTAAAGCAATTCACCTTCATCCATTAGTTTGTGCGGCATATAATGCCGATTTCGATGGTGACCAAATGGCTGTACATGTGCCATTAACAATCGAAGCGCAAATGGAAGCACGTACGTTGATGATGTCAACAAATAACGTGCTGGCACCAGCAAACGGTGAGCCAATTATCGTTCCATCACAAGATGTTGTATTAGGTCTCTATTACCTAACACGTGATCGTGTCAATGGCTTAGGTGAAGGCATGGTGTTTGTAGACACCAAAGAAGCTGAAAAAGCATACCGTACTGGTGTTGCCGAGCTTCATGCCCGTGTTAAAATTCGCATCACAGAATACGTAAAAAATACTAATGGCGAATATGAAGCAAAAACTAGCTTACGAAATACAACAGTAGGTCGTGCTATTTTATGGCAAGTATGTCCAAAAGGTTTGCCGTATGATGTAATCGATCAGCCATTGGCCAAAAAAGCAATTTCAAAATTGATTAACCATGCTTACCGTACACTAGGCTTAAAAGATACGGTTATCTTCGCTGATCATATTATGTACACTGGTTTTCATTATGCAATGATTGCAGGTGCTTCTGTTGGTATCGATGATATGGTTATTCCTGAAGCGAAATATACCATTATTGAAGACTCAGAAGCGGAAGTTGCTGAGATTCAAGCACAGTTTGATCAAGGCCTTGTAACTGCCGGTGAGAAATACAACAAAGTTATCGATATTTGGTCGTCAGCGAACGAAAAAGTGTCGAAAGCGATGATGGATAACTTGTCTAAAGAACAAATCTTAAATCGTGACGGTGAAATGGAAGAACAAGATTCTTTCAACTCAATCTTTATGATGGCTGATTCGGGTGCTCGTGGTAGTGCTGCGCAGATTCGCCAGTTAGCTGGTATGCGTGGTTTGATGGCTAAACCAGACGGTTCAATCATCGAAACGCCTATCAAGGCGAACTTCCGTGAAGGTTTGAACGTATCTGAATACTTTATCTCAACACATGGTGCGCGTAAAGGTTTGGCTGATACAGCATTGAAAACGGCTAACTCAGGTTACTTAACTCGTCGTTTAGTTGATGTTGCACAAGATTTGGTTGTAACAGAGCATGACTGTGGTACAACTGATGGCTTATTAATGACACCATTGATTGAAGGTGGTGATGTTGTTGAGCCACTACGCGAACGTGTATTAGGTCGTGTTGTTTGTGAAGATGTCTTTATTCCAGGTACTGAAGAAGTTCTGCTTCCACGTAATACCTTAATTGACGAAGCGCTTTGTGATGTTATTGAAGAAAATTCAGTTGATCACATCAAAGTACGTTCAATTATTACTTGTGAAACTGATTTTGGTATTTGTGCAAACTGTTATGGTCGTGATTTGGCTCGTGGTCATATGATTAACCAAGGTGAGGCAATTGGTGTTGTGGCAGCACAGTCAATTGGTGAACCAGGTACTCAGCTTACCATGCGTACGTTCCACATCGGTGGTGCAGCATCTCGTGCGTCAGCTGAAAATAGTGTACAAGTGAATAACACAGGTATACTGAAATTACAGAATGCTAAATTTGTTACAAACTCAGACAAACATATTGTTATAACCTCGCGTTCATCTGAATTAACGGTTATTGATGATATGGGTCGTGTTACTGAAAACTACAAAGTACCTTACGGTGCTGTACTTTCTAAGAGTGACGGTGAAACCGTAACTGCTGGCGATACAATCGCCAACTGGGATCCACATACGCATCCGATCATTACAGAAGTAAAAGGTAAAGTACAATTTGTTGATTTGATCGATGGTGTAACCATGGTTCGTCAAACAGATGAGCTAACAGGTTTATCAAGCATTGTTATTACTGAAGCGGCTCAACGTAGCGCAAGTGGTAAAGAAATGCGCCCAGCATTAAAGCTAGTTGATGCTAAAGGTAAAGATGTAATGATTGCGGGTACTGAAATTCCTGCGCTTTATTACTTACCAGGTAATGCAATTGTAAACCTTGAAGATGGTGCCGAAGTAAGTATTGGTGATGCGTTAGCGCGTATACCACAAGCAAGTTCAAAAACTCGCGATATTACGGGTGGTTTACCTCGTGTTGCTGATTTATTTGAAGCGCGTAAGCCTAAATTACCAGCAATTCTTGCTGAGAAAACAGGTGTTATCGGTTTCGGTAAAGAAACAAAAGGCAAAGTACGTCTACTTATTACTCAACCTAGCGGCGAAGTATATGAAGAGATGATCCCGAAAACACGTCAATTAAATGTGTTTGAAGGTGAACAAGTGGCTAAAGGTGAAGTTATTGCCGATGGCCCTGAGTCTCCACATGATATTTTACGTTTACGTGGTGTTGCACCAGTTGCGAATTACATTGTGAATGAAGTACAAGAAGTTTATCGTTTACAAGGTGTAAAGATTAACGACAAGCATATTGAAGTTATCGTACGTCAAATGATCCGTAAATGTGAGATTCTTGATGCTGGTGACAGTAATTTCTTAAAAGGTGAGCAAGTGGAAGTTGCTCGCGTTAACATTGCTAACCGTGATCTTGAAGCACAAGGTAAAGTGCCAGCTGAATATGAAATGCAAATGATGGGGATCACTAAAGCTTCTTTAGCTACCGAATCATTCATTTCGGCTGCATCTTTCCAAGAAACAACACGTGTGCTTACAGAAGCTGCTGTTGCAGGTAAGAAAGATGGCTTACGTGGCTTGAAAGAAAACGTTATCGTTGGACGTTTGATTCCTGCTGGTACAGGTTATGCCTACCATCAAGAACGTGCTAAAGCGAAAGCAGCTTTCGATGCTCATGAAGATACCACTGTATCGGCAGATGAAGCAGAACAAGCATTAGCTGATGCATTAAGCGCAGACTTAGGCTCAGAATAAGTTGATGAGTTAGCTTTAACTTAAAAGCTATTCATCAAGTTAACTTTATAAAAAAACCGTACCTGAAAAGAGTACGGTTTTTTTGTTTAAGTTAGTCGATAAGCCAGTTATTACTTGACAGTAAGCTCTTTGGCCTATAGAATTTCGCGACCTTATATTCCGTGCTCAGTAGGTACAATGTTGTAAGGTAAGATTTTTCACGTTTATAAGTGGGTGATATGGCAAACTTAGTCAATAAAAATCCCCCAATGTTTTAACTGAACAGGAGCTATAATGGCAACTATTAACCAACTAGTACGTAAACCACGTGTTAGACAGGTATCAAAAAGTAATGTTCCAGCGTTACAAGCCTGCCCACAACGTCGTGGCGTATGTACTCGTGTATATACAACTACACCTAAAAAACCTAACTCAGCACTTCGTAAAGTTGCTCGTGTTCGTTTAACTAACGGCTACGAAGTAACTTCTTACATTGGTGGTGAAGGACATAATTTACAAGAACATAGCGTGATTTTAATCCGTGGTGGTCGTGTTAAAGATTTACCAGGTGTGCGTTATCACACCGTTCGTGGCGCACTAGATTGTTCTGGTGTAAGCGATAGAAGACAAGGCCGTTCTAAATACGGTGCTAAACGACCTAAATCTTAAGTTTCCATCCTTTACCATTTAGATCGGTAAAAGACAAAAACGTTAAGTAAGGCCAAATGAAAATTTTTTAAATTTATATATTTTGGATTATTCCTGAATACTACGGAGAATTAAGATGCCAAGAAGACGCGTCGTAGGGCAACGTAAAATATTGCCAGATCCTAAGTTCCATAACGAACTTTTAGCAAAATTCATCAACATTCTTATGGTTGATGGTAAAAAATCTACTGCAGAAAAAATTGTATACGGTGCATTAGATATTTTGACTGAAAAAAATTCTGAAAAGACTCACTTAGAGCTTTTTGAAATTGCTTTAGATAACATCCGTCCACAAGTCGAAGTTAAATCTCGTCGTGTAGGTGGTTCTACTTATCAAGTACCAGTTGAAGTACGCCCAGTGCGTCGTAATGCTCTAGCCATGCGTTGGTTAGTTGAAGCAGCTCGTAAACGTGGTGAAAAATCAATGGCTCAGCGCCTAGCTAACGAAATGTTAGATGCGTCTGACAGCAAAGGTTCAGCGGTTAAGAAACGTGAAGACGTTCACCGTATGGCTGAAGCTAACAAAGCATTCGCTCACTACCGCTGGTAACCCTTAGGTAATGTTTGAATGTAATGCTAACTTTAGGAGTTTATCTTAAAGTCAGTACATGGCTAGCAAGAGTTTATCTTGCTAGCCATACTTGTTTTTAACATTGGTGTTTTTACTAAGTTTAATAAATAAAGCAATTAATATTTGAGTGCTTTATTTATTTAATTATTTAGCCGGTTAGTTTAACTCTATCGTTAAACTAGAAAGCATAAGAGGAATTTAAATTGGCCCGTATCACCCCTATTGAGCGCTATCGCAATATCGGTATTTGTGCGCATGTAGATGCAGGTAAAACAACTACAACTGAACGCGTACTTTTTTACACTGGTCTTTCTCATAAAATAGGTGAAGTCCATGATGGTGCTGCCACCATGGACTGGATGGAGCAAGAACAGGAAAGAGGTATTACTATTACCTCAGCCGCAACAACTTGTTTTTGGAAAGGAATGGAAGGTCAATTTGAAGATCATCGAATTAATATTATAGACACTCCAGGACATGTCGATTTTACCATCGAAGTTGAACGTTCATTAAGAGTACTTGATGGCGCAGTGCTAGTCCTATGTGCTTCTTCTGGTGTGCAACCACAAACAGAAACTGTTTGGCGTCAAATGGAAAAATATGAAGTTCCAAGAATGGTTTTTGTTAATAAAATGGATCGTTCAGGTGCGAGTTTTCTGTCAGTTGTAGAGCAGTTGAAAACTAGACTAGGGGCTAATGCAGTACCAATACACTTAGCTATTGGTGCAGAAGAAGATTTTCGTGGTGTTGTTGATTTAGTTAAAATGAAAGCGATTAATTGGTCTGAAGCAGATCAAGGAATGACATTCACTTATGAAGATATTCCAGCTGATATGCTTGATTTAGCTGAAGAATGGCGTGAACATCTAGTGTCAGAAGCAGCTGAAGCCAGTGAAGAGTTAATGGATAAATACCTTGAAGAAGGTGAGTTAACGGAAGCTGAAATCAAAGCAGGATTACGCATAAGAACATTGGCTAATGAGTTAATCTTATGTAGTTGTGGTAGTGCGTTTAAGAATAAAGGCGTGCAAGCGGTACTTGATGCTGTCATTGAGTATTTACCATCACCAACAGAAGTTGCTGCTATAACTGGCATTAATGACGATAAAGATGAAACTGAAGGGTCACGACCAGCAGATGATAACGAACCCTTTGCAGCATTGGCCTTTAAAATAGCAACAGATCCCTTTGTAGGCACACTTACTTTCTTCCGTGTTTATTCTGGTGTTGTTAAAACGGGTGATAGTGTTTATAACCCAATTAAAGGCAAAAAAGAACGTTTTGGCCGTATCGTACAAATGCATGCTAACGACAGACAAGAAATTAAAGAAGTACGTGCTGGTGATATAGCGGCTGCAATTGGCTTAAAAGATGTTACAACGGGAGATACCCTTTGTGATGCTAATCACGTAATAACCCTTGAACGTATGGAATTTCCTGAGCCAGTAATTTCAGTCGCTGTAGAACCAAGAACGCTAGCAGCTCAAGAAAAAATGGGCATTGCTTTAGGAAAACTTGCTGCAGAAGATCCGTCGTTCAGAGTACACACAGATGATGAAACGGGACAAACCATTATTTCAGGAATGGGGGAGTTACATTTAGATATTCTGGTTGAACGAATGAAACGTGAATTTGGCGTGGAATGTAATGTGGGTAATCCACAAGTATCGTACCGTGAAACTATTCGCAAAAGTGTGGAAGTTGAAGGCAAGTTCGTTCGACAGTCAGGTGGTAAGGGTCAATATGGTCATGTTTGGCTTAAAATGGAGCCTTTAGAAGAAGGCGCAGGGTTTGAATTTGTTAACGAAACGGTTGGCGGTTCAGTACCTAAAGAATATATTCCTGCAGTAGAGAAAGGCTGTAAAGAGCAAATGGAAAGTGGTGTTTTAGCTGGTTTCCCATTATTAGACATTAAAGTTACGCTTTTTGATGGTTCTTTCCATGATGTTGACTCAAATGAGATGGCATTTAAAGTTGCTGCCTCTATTGGTTTTAAAAATGGTGCGCTACAAGCAAATCCTGTAATATTAGAACCAATGATGAAAGTGGAAGTATCTACACCTGAAGCCAATATGGGGGATGTTGTAGGTGACTTAAATCGTCGACGCGGCATTATCGACGGTATGGACGAAGGTCCAGCAGGTTCTAAAATTGTAAATGCATTGGTACCCTTATCCGAAATGTTCGGTTATGCTACCGACTTGCGTAGTGCTACCCAAGGTCGTGCATCTTACTCTATGGAGTTTCAGCAATATAATGAAGCACCAAAATTGGTAGCACAAAAAATTATGGAAACTCGTTAGATTTCTATAATTTACAATAAGCAAGATTTACAACAAGCGCGGTCGTTTTGACTGTTGCTTTTATTTTTTATAGCAAAATAAACTTTAAGGTAATTGAAAAATGGCTAAAGAAAAATTTGAACGTAATAAACCACATGTAAACGTTGGTACTATCGGACACGTTGATCACGGTAAAACAACTTTAACAGCCGCTATCTCTGCGGTATTAACTAA